>JAWOGE010000171.1:0-11188 GCA_046497165.1 bacterium
GTGAGTGTGCAAGAGTGCAAGGCTTCCCGGACTCATTCAAAATAGATAAGATTCAGGGACAAGCATACAAACAATTTGGCAACAGTGTTGCTGTAAATGTTTTAAAAGAAATAATCAAAGAAACAATAAAGGTGATTTAATATGGATTACAGACAAGAAGTTGGTTCTTATACTGCAAAAGGCGGATTTGAAAATGAAGCTGATATTGTTATAAAATTTGAACATTATAAAAATGACTCTGAAGCACAAATCTGGCTTAAAATAATGGGGTATGATTATAAAAAAATTCAGAAATTAACTGCCAAGCAAATACCACCACGAATAAACAAAGATACAGCCCTCAGCTTAGGGGTAACAGAATCTAACTTTGAAGAAACAACAACATTTAAAAAAGCAGATATTCAAATTCGATTAGAAATAATCATTGATGATATTTACCATATTGAAAATCTATCCTTAAAAAAGGCAAATGTAGGTGCAGGTTATAACCAAGTGGATAAAAGACCAGTTGACAAATATAAAAATTTTTGGAATATACCAAATGCTATATGTGAAACTTTAAAATTATACACAGGTGAAACCCCGCCAATCAAAGGAATAGAACTAAAAGACAAACGTAGAATGTTTTTAAACGAAATAGATAAAAACAAAGTAGACGCACTTTTAAAGTTTTTTTCGGATAATAAAACTATAATATTCAATGATGTTTTGCGAGGTCGAGGCTCTCTTTCAGCGGACTGGATGTTGGTTACTCGAAAAAATAATGACACAATTGATTGGATATTAAAAGACATAAATTTCGTATGTAATTTTTTTGCAAAAGGTGATGTAGAGGTTACTAACCGAGGTAATTTAAAAGTAGGTCGTATGACAGTTCAAAGGAAAGGTGGAACACCAGACCCAAGAAGTCTACAATTTAAACTAAACCCTTTGGATTTATTTGAATCTATTACCGATGGGGAAGAATGAAAACGCCCCGCAACTATCACACAACAGCGTGTATATGCCATTTTTTTTGTGAAGAGAAAAATTATATGAAACATATAGAAATCAAAGAAATTACAGAAAAAGATATCCCCGAAATTGTAGACATCTGGTATGAAGTGTCTCTTAAAGCTCATGGATTTGTTCCCAGTGATTATTGGAAGAATAATAAAGATCAAATGAGTAGTAAATACATACCAATGTCTGAAACATTTCAAGCAACAGATGGTGAGAATGTTTTAGGATTTGTTTCATTATTAGATGATTATCTTGCTGCAATTTTCGTGAAATCGGAATTTCAGGGTAGAGGAATCGGAGCTCTTTTATTGAATCATGCAATGAGTCTTCGCAACAAACTACAGTTAAAAGTGTTTTGTAAAAATAAAAAGAGTGTAGAATTCTATAAATCAAAAGGTTTTTCTGTAATTTCAGAATCAAAAGATAATGATACAGGAGAAAATGAGCTTGTAATGCAATGGTACAAATAAAACTGTGCATAACAGCGAGTACCCGGCTCCGGCCATTCGGTCTTCGCCCAAATTGGCTCCCGATGGTCGCCAACTTAGGGTAATAGGGGACCGTTGTAGTGCATTTGAAAAGAGCAATATGCAACAAGACCTCTTTTCCAATATATTTCTTTTACCTGAATTGTCCGACTCTCTTATTGAAAAACGAAAAAGCTTTTTATCCATAGGGAGTTTAAAAATCGCCGATTAACCTTCGGGTGAACCTCAGATTTTGTGTAACTCTTC
Organism: bacterium; assembly: GCA_046497165.1. Classification (GTDB taxonomy): domain Bacteria; phylum UBP6; class UBA1177; order UBA1177; family JAWOGE01; genus JAWOGE01. Next base: position 1,737 of record JAWOGE010000171.1, read on the forward strand.
TGAATCAGAATTCTTTCCCATGTTTTTTAACTCAGAGTCAAACGATTCAGGTTTAACTAAAAACCGGCTTCAGACAGATAATACATTTTGAAAAAAAAGTGTTCTTTGATTTTTGATGGATTTCCAGCGACTTGAAGCGGTAATTATAATTGTCGTTGAGAGAAAATGTAATTGTCGCTTGATAACTCTACGATAAGGTAAAAAATCCTCCAAAAATTGTTGATAGAGTCTGTTTGTTTGGTCAAAACAGCTTGTTACGGCATTGTTGTGCAGTGCGAATGGTGTCACTTTGTTTCTCGGATCTGCATTGAAAGCTGTTGACAGTTCGAGTTGCTGATTTATTTTCGGTTAATCGGCGATTTTCAGGTTACAGGTAGTATATCAAAACTTCCGGACACAAAAATTTTGTCGCCGATAATTATTACCGCTGAAAGAATCTCTTTGTGTTGCCCTATATAATTTTTTGCCTGTTCAATATCTTCAGGCTTTTTTACCATATTGCAGACGGAGGTGGCAAATGCATCTGCAAGTGATGTGTCAGAGCAAGATATTACTGCGGCATCAGCTTTACCCATGGACAATGAATGACCTACTGTGGCTGAAGAGGTACAGATGCCCAAAGGTGTTTTTTCAGGAGGTATTTTAAGTTTCAATTTGGATGAAAGAGGTGATTCGCCGGCAAATATCTCAACAGCGACAGACTCTTTCACTTTCAGCCAGATATCGCCACCGTTTTCTACAACTATCTCTTCCGGAGGGTATTTTGAAAAAAGTTTTTTTCCGACAATTTCAGCTGTCAGTCCGGCAACTGTAGCCATCGGTCCTACAGATGCTTTTAAAGAAGCTTTTTTCATCTTTTTTATTTCTGAAGGATCGTTTTTTATGCATTGAATCGGTTCAAGGGCAGTTAAAAAATCAGGAAATTGTTTAAAATAAGCACCAAGGAGCTTTCTTGTTTTTTTTATCTCATTTAAAGCTGTATTTTTAATCTCTTCGGAATACAAAGAAGGCGTCACCCCTATGTGAATGTCACTTTGTTCAACAATTGTATTAAAAAAACGAAAGCGTTTTGTATTGTGTTTTTTCCTATACAGTTGTCTGTCCCATTGTAATCTGTTTTTCAAATCTGCTTTTCCTTTTCTTTTAAAAGTTATCATAAACACACGAACATTTTCATATAAACAAACTGTTTTGTCAACTTTCAGATTATTTTGACAAATCTTTGAAATTGTGTTTATGATTATTTAGAATGTTTGCCAATTTTCAAAAGGGAGGTTTTTATGGCCAATTTAAAACATGTTCAGGTAACAGATCCTGAGATAGCTGAAATTATAAAGGGGGAGGAAAATCGTCAGGAATATGGGCTTGAGCTCATAGCGTCCGAGAATTTTGCTTCAAACGCTGTAATGGAAACACAGGGTTGTCTTATGACCAACAAATATGCGGAGGGCTACCCTAAACGCAGATATTACGGAGGTTGTGAAGTGGTTGACAAAGCTGAAACTCTTGCCTGTAACAGAGCCAAAGAGCTTTTTGATGCCGAACGGGCCAATGTTCAGCCTCACAGCGGAGCTCAGGCAAATATGGGTGTTTTTTTTGCCGTTCTTAAACCCGGCGACAGAATACTCGCCATGAACTTGGATCACGGCGGTCATCTTACGCACGGTAGTCCCGTAAATTTTTCTGGAAAACTTTACGATATAGTTCCTTATGGAGTTTCAAAAGAAACAGGAAAAATAGATTATGATGAAATGGAAAAACTTGCTGTTGAAAACAAACCTAAACTCATACTTGCAGGTGCTTCGGCATATCCCCGTTTTATAGATTTTGAAAGAATAAGAGATATCTGTGACAAAGTGGGTGCATACATGATGGTTGACATGGCTCACATAGCCGGACTTGTGGCTGCCGGAGAGCATCCTTCACCTGTTCCATATGCTGATTTTACCACATCCACCACTCATAAAACTCTCAGAGGTCCTCGCGGCGGACTTATTCTCTGTCGTAAAGAGCATTATAAAAAAGTGAATTCCGCAGTTTTTCCCGGAATGCAGGGTGGGCCGCTTATGCATGTTATAGCAGCAAAGGCTGTTTGTTTCAAAGAAGCGATGGATGATTCTTTCAAAGTTTATCAGAAACAGGTTATCAAAAATGCTTCCGCCATGGCCGATGAATTTGTAAAAATGGATTACGACCTGGTCTCAGGAGGAACGGACAATCATCTTATGCTCATAGATCTTCACAATAAAGGACGAACAGGAAAAGTTGTTGAAAAGGCACTTGACAGAGCACATATAACTGTGAACAAAAATATGGTGCCTTTTGATGACCAGTCTCCGTTTGTAACAAGCGGACTTCGTATAGGAACACCTTTTCTCACCACAAGGGGATTGGTTGAGGAAGATGTCAGGCAGGTTGCCCGTCTCATTGATAAAATTGTCAGAAATATAAAAACAAATGAAATACCTAAGAAGATAGGGGTGGACAGTTCCGTAATAGAGGACAGTGTCATAGAAGCAGTTACAAGGGAAGTCAAAGAGATTTGTAAAAAATATCCTCTTATTAAGGATTGAGTTTTTTATGAAATGTCCTTTCTGTTCAGCACCTGAAGATAAAGTCATCGACAGCAGAAGCATAAAAGACAAATCGGCAATACGTCGCCGAAGGGAATGTCTTACATGCGGGAGACGCTTTACCACTTATGAACGCATAGAGGAAACAATGCCTCTCGTTATGAAAAAAAACGGAGAACGCGAGACTTTTAACAGAAATAAAATTCTCGAAGGAATTTTGGCAGGTTGCTACAAAAGGCCTGTTTCGCAGGAACAGATAGAGTTGTTGGTTGTTTCAGTGGAAAAATCTCTTCAGGATATGGAAGTCAGAGAGATATCGTCAAGTATCATCGGTAGGGAAGTTATGAAACATCTTAAAAAAATAGATAAAGTGGCCTATATAAGATTTGCTTCTGTTTACAAAGATTTCAAAGACCCGGAAGACTTTGTTGATCAGGTTGAGGAATTTCGTTCAAAAAAATAATTTTCATGAAACCTCATACAGCTCTTCGAATATATGACGGTATTTTTTCAGGACATTCTGACGGCGAATCTTCAAAGTTGGAGTGAGTTCTCCCGTTTCCACTGAAAAATTGTCGTTTATTATACGATATTTGCGAATTTTTTCATGATGCTCAACAATTCTGTTGACTTCCTGAACTTTTCTGTCAAAAAATGATAAGATCCCCGGGTGGTTTATGAGATCATTTTCATCTTTAAAATGGAACTCTTTTTTTTCCGCATGTTTTTTCAGTTCTTCCATATCCGGAACAATAAGAGCTGTGAGATATTTTTTTTCATCTCCCATGACACAGACAGCATCAATTAACGGGTCACTTTTTAAAGCGTTTTCTATTTTCAGGGGAGATACATTTTTTCCGTTTGCCATGACAATGATATCTTTTATACGGCCTATTATTTTCAGTTTTTTGTTGTCCGTCCAAATGGCAATGTCTCCAGTTCTGAAGTATCCGTTTTCATCAAAAGCTGCAGATGTGGCCTCCGGCTTTTTCCAGTATTTTTTCATGACATTTTTTCCTTTTACGCAAAGTTCTCCATTGTTTTTTATGAGAATGTCTACTCCTTTTAGAGGAGGGCCCACTGTTCCGGTGTCTCTGTTGTCGGGCATGTTTACGCTTACTACCGGTGAACATTCAGTAATGCCGTATCCTTCCACTATGGTAGTTCCGAGAATATTGAAAAATCGTGATATTTCAGGCATAAGAGCGGCACCTCCGGAAATAAACAATTTTATGCTGCTTATGGTTTTTTGCCGGATTTTTTCAAAAACAAGTTTGCGGTAAAATATATATTTTATGTTTTCAGGAAAAGGGATAGTTTCATTTTTTTCAATTAAACGATATATTTTGTCACCGACCGCCATTCCGTTTTCGAACATTTTTCGTGTCAGCAACGAGGAGTTTTCCACATTGCGGAGAACTGTGTGATAAATTTTTTCAAAAAGACGGGGAACTGCACAACTTACGGTGGGAGATGTTTCCTGTATGTAGTCAACGACTCTCGCCATATGTGAAACCGGTATTATTGTTCCGCCGAGAGAGAAAAGTGTCTGAATAACGGTAAATTCATATGCATGGCTCAGAGGAAGAAGAGAGAGATAGCGAAGTTCGCTCAGGCTGCCCACCACCGGCTGAAGCATTTTGACATTGGAAGTTATATTTTCGTGAGTGAGGATAACTCCTTTGGGTTCACCTGTGGTGCCGGAAGTATATATGAGAACAGCAGGTTCTTCCGGTTTTGCGAGAAGAGATGTTCCTGGATCTCTGACCATTTTTCTGTCATCTTTAAAATGTTCTATGGCGGTAATATTGGAGTATTCTGTTTTTTTTGCAGGATCATAGTCAAAAAGAACAGATTTTATGAAAAGTTTTTCGGCAACTGATGCAATTTTATTGTAATGAGAAAGTTTTGATATAAAACCGAAACTGGCTCCGCTGTCATGTATTATGTATTCAAGCTGAGAGTTGCTGGCTGTTGTATATAGCGGTACAGCAACTGCTCCTGTAAGTGAAATGGCAAGAATTGCGACATACCACTCTGTTCTGTTTTCAGAAAGAATAATGACACGATCTCCCGGAGACACACCGAAATTAATCATTCCGCGGGCAAGCGAATGAACCTCTTCCATTAATTTTTCATAGCTCAATGTTTCTACGCAACTTTTTTTCAATGAGTATATGGCACAGCGGTCTTTAAAGTTTTTCACACTGTTTTTTGTAAGATTATAAATGTTTTCTGTCATTTTTTTCTCCAGACGGTTGACTTAATATTTTGAATTGCGTATAATTCATATATGAGCCTGCGGGGTTCGTGAATAGGTGATGTTAAAAATTTCATCCTTTGAAACACTGCAGGGGTTGTTGATTCTGCTGTGGTTTCCCATAAAAGCAGCGAGATGCACCCCACCTTATGAATGCAGGGTGATAAGCATCGAATACGGCTTTCGCGGGCTTTTTTCATATGTGCACCATTTTTTTCAGATGACCTATCTCTTTTTCGGAGAGTTTTCTGTAATGTCCTAAGCGGAGATCATGTACATTCAGACAGGCAAAACGCTCCCTGTGAAGATTTACAACACGATGCCCCAGAGCTTTGAACATGTTTCGTACTTCACGGTTTTTTCCCTCTTTAAGAACTACTCTTGCTGCAAAAAAGGAGTTGTCTTTTTTATTTTTTTCAATGATGCATTTTTCCGCTTTGTAGAACTCACCTTTGAAATGCACTCCTTTTTCAACTGATTCTGCAACTTTTTGACTAATATTTTCGTTAAATTCGGCAATATATTCTCTTTCAATGCCAAAGGAGGGATGTGTCAGGGCATAGGTCAGATCACCGTCGTTGGTAAAAATAAGAACCCCGGTTGTATCTTTGTCAAGTCGTCCAACTGGAAAAACTCCGAGACCTTCGGGAATAAACTCCATAACTGTGCCCTTTATATCGCCGTGGCGATTTTTCACAGCTGTAATACAGCCTCGCGGTTTGTTGAAAAGCAGGTAAATGCTTTCGTTTTTTATCTCGAGTTTTTCTCCTTTGTAAAAAACATTGTCATTGAGAGGGTTTACAGAATCTGACAAAACAGCTTTTTTGAAGTTTAATGTTATTAATCCTTTTGCAACAAGTTGATCGGCTTCTCTTCTTGAAACTTCGGGAAGGGCCTGTGCCAGAAATTTATTTATCCGCATCAATTCTTTTTTAAGATTATTTTCTTAATCTGTTTTTTTCCGACTTTAAGAATAAAAGATGCCGGATTTTCCAGTGTGAGAAAAGGATCTTCAATTTTCTCTCCGTCCACACTTACAGCTCTCTGTTTTATAAGCCTTCGGGCCTGAGAATTACTTCCCGACATTCCTGCATTGCACATGATATGTGCCATCTGAAGACCTTCTTCGGGTAAAGTAGTTTTGTATTCAGCGAGATTTGAAGGAACATCCCGGTAAAAATTTCTTTTTGCTTCTTCGGCAGCTGCTTTACCGTGAAATCTTTCCGTAAGGAAAATAGCCAGCTCCTCTTTGCATTTTTTGGGATGAAGGATACTGTCTTTTATGTCACGCTGAATTTTTGCAATATCCCCGGGGCTTTTATCTGTCAGAAGTTCATAATAGTTCCACATGAGCTCATCACTTATGGACATTATTTTTGCAAACATATTGTCCGGAGGCTCTGAAACCCCTATATAGTTGTCATATGATTTGCTCATTTTTCGTTTTCCGTCAAGACCTATTAGAAGTGGAAGAGTCATGACAACCTGTTGTTCCTGTCCGTAATCCTGCTGAATTTTTCGTCCCAGAAGAAGATTGAATATCTGGTCGGTTCCTCCGAGTTCTACATCGTTTTTAAGCATTACAGAATCATAAGCCTGTGCGAGAGGATAGATAAACTCGTGAATGGCGATAGATTTATTGTCTTTAAATCTTTTACTGAAATCATCGCGTTCAAGCATCCGGGCTACATTGTATTTTGAAGACAGTTCTATTATGTCAGCGAAATTCATTGGGAAAAGCCAACTGCTGTTATAAACAAGATCTGTTTTTTTCCGATCCAGTATTTTGAATGCCTGTTCAGCATATGTTCTGGCGTTTTCCTGAATCTCTTCCCTGGTAAGTTGTTTTCTGGTTTTGGAACGCCCCGAAGGATCTCCTATCATTGCGGTGGCGTCACCCACCACATAAGCCACTCTGTGGCCGGCATCCTGAAATTGTCTCATCTTATTGAAAAGAACTGTATGTCCGAAATGAATATCCGAAGATGTGGGATCAAACCCCGTTTTTATAACAAGAGGTTTTCCGGTTTTTTTACTTTTTTCAATTTTCATCCGGAGCTCTTTTTCTGAATGAAAATCCACAACTCCTTTGGATAATATATCCATAATGTCGTTCATTTTTTCCTCACTGCTGTTTTTTAAAAAATCTGAATCTTTTTATGTTTTCCGTACGCTTTTCACGGGGGTCAATTTCAGCAACGACGCCCTCTATGCAGGTAGAGTTTCCATAGGGAACAAATTTTTGTCTCCGCATGGTAAGAAATCCATCCACACAAGGATCCGGTTTCATTCCGAGAACAGAAAAGAAAGCCCCGCATCTTCCCAGATCGGTAATATAAGCCATTCTGCCGGGAAATATCTTTTCATCACTTGTTTGTATGTGGGTATGTGTTCCCGCTGTAAGCTGAACCCTGTCACTAAGAAAAAAGCCCATCGCTTCTTTCTCTGCAGTTGCTTCAGCATGAAAATCAACAACAATTATGTCGGCTTTATTTTTTATCTTTTCCACTGCGTTTGCCGCGACCATGAAGGGACAGTCGAGAGGCGTCATGAAGGTTCTGCCTAAAAGATTTATAACTCCTATCTTAAAATTTTCGTTTTTTAATCTTGTAACTGAAAAACCTCTCCCGGGCGTTCCTTCAGGATAGTTTGCCGGTCGCAGAATCCGTTTGTCTTTTGAGATGAAGTCAAAGACCTCTTTTTTGTTCCATATGTGATTCCCACTTGTTACAACATCAACGCCGGCTTTCCTGATCTCTTTGTAGTTTTTATGGATTATGCCTTTCCCGCCTGAAAGATTTTCACCGTTTGCTATGACAAAATCCAGATCTTCTTTTTTTATGAGTTCAGGAAGAAGATCCCGTACAGCATGCCGACCGGGTCGACCTATTATATCTCCGAGCAGTGCAATTTTCAGGTTCTTTTTCATATCGATTAAGATGCTGTTGCAATAACCCTGGTTTCACGGATAACGACTATTTTTATCTCTCCGGGGTAAGAAAGTTCATCTTCAACGCGCTTTGAAATGTCATTGGCCACAACGGAAGCGTTTTTGTCGTCAATTTTTTTGGTGTCAACAAGAACTCTGAGTTCTCTACCGGCCTGAATGGCAAATGCCTTTTCTACACCTTCAATCTTTGTGGCTATGGTTTCAAGATCAGTGAGCCTCTGAATGTACATCTCAGTAGCTTCGCGTCTTGCACCGGGACGAGCTCCGCTCAAAGCATCCGCTGTTTGAATTATAAAATCCATGGCTGTTTGAGGTTCAACTTCTCCGTGATGGGCTGCTATTGCCTGTACAATTTTTTTGGATTCGCCGTGTTTTTCGGCAAGATTTGCTCCTATGCGGGCGTGACTTCCCTCAACTTCATGATCCACTGCTTTTCCTATGTCATGAAGCAGACCGGCTCTTCTGCAGGTTTTAATACTCAGCCCTATTTCAGCGGCGATATTTCCTGCTATAAAAGCTGTTTCAAGAGAATGTTTCCATACATTCTGGCCGTAAGATGTCCGGTAACGAAGCTGGCCGACAAGTTTTAAAAGCTCAGGATGAAGTTTGTGTATTCCGAGATCCAGCTGTGCCTGTTTTCCCGCTTCCCTTACTTTTTTCTCCACCTCTTTTTTCGCTCCGTTGTATATGCTTTCTATTCTTCCCGGGTGAATCCTGCCGTCAAGGATTAACTTTTTAAGAGTTATTGCAGTTGTTTCCCGGCGAACAGGGTTGAAATCCGAAACAACAACAGCTTCCGGAGTGTCATCTATAATAAGTTCAGAGCCTGTTACTGCCTCTATTGCACGGATATTTCTTCCTTCACGACCTATTATTCTTCCTTTCATCTCATCGCTGGGAAGATCTATAGTTGTAACAGTGTTTTCAACCACATAATCTCCGGCATATCTCTGAACTGCGGTGGAGAGAGTTTCCACGGCCATTTTTTCAGCTTCCTCTTCAAGATTGTTCTGTATCTCTTTTATTTTTTTTGAAGCTCTGTGTTTTGCTTCACTCTCCATTTGCTCGATAAGTTTGTCTCTGGCTTGTTCCTCAGTCATTCCGGCAGTTTTTTCAAGCTCATTTTTAAGTTTATCTATGTTGCTCTGAAGCTCTTTGTTTTTGTCATCAAGGTACTGCTCAAACTTTTCCTGTTTCTTTTCCCTTTTTTTAAGCTCATTTTCTTTGCCCATAAGCAAGTCGTCTCGCTTGTTTATCTGCTCTTCTCTTTTGCTGAGCCTTGCTTCTTTCTGATTGAAATCCTTTAAAAGTCGGGCATTTTCTCGCTCTACTTCCTTTTTGCCTTCAATTACAAGCTCTTTTGCTTCAAGTTTTGCTTCACTGATAACTTTTTCTGCTTCGTTTTTTGCGGAAGAAACCATCTCTTCCATGCTTTTTGATTTTCCTGAAAAAAGAAACTTCGAAACAAAATAATAGATTACAGCTCCGAGAACAATTCCTAAAATAAGCATAATTACAGATATCGTATTCACTTTATCTCTCCTTCTTTAATCTGTTCATAAAACAACAATAGTCTTTTTTCTGTTATAATACCGTCTACGGGGATATCTTTTTCATCCGAAAAACCGGAAGATAATATTTGAAAATTAAAGGCAACGCCGATGGCTTT
>JAWOGE010000319.1:0-6335 GCA_046497165.1 bacterium
TTTAAAATGAACGCTCAAACAATGAAAGAGATCCTTTTAACGCTTTCAAAGCTTGGATTTTTTGAAAACTTTGATAAAAACTCTTACCTGGTTTTATATCTTATCGGCAGCTCAAATGTTGCAAAGGAGGAATTTGTGAATATAATAGAAGAAGTAAAGTCTGTTGACAACTCATTGGAGGATAAAATGCAGACACTGGGAGATATTTTAAAACAGGAAGGCATACAGGAAGGCAGACAGGAAGGCATACAGCAAGGTATGCAGAAAGGTATGCAAAAAGGAATAATACAAGCCTGTAAAAAAGCTCTTCGTTGCAAAATACCCGTTGAAACAGTTTCATCCATAACAGGTCTTCCTGTTAAAAAAGTTCTTGAAATAAAAAAAGAACTTTCAGAATCTGAGGAAGAGAAATAAAATTCAAGTTTCGCACATGCAAAATAGCAGCAGATTCACAAGAACACCAACTATAAATCTACAGTAAAGAAATAAAAAAATAACTTAAAAAAATCTCGGTTGTTGTTATGCTTCAAAAAATCTCAGAGATCAAAAAAATGATCGAAAAAATCAGTATGGGTCACCGAACTCTTTTCTCGCAGTAAAGAAGGAACTGTCAATATCCTCCCATATGAACAGGCTTTGCAGGGAGAAGAAATTAAAAAGACACTATCTTCCTTTTACTGCAACAACGAGACTTTGGCGGCGGTTTTAATAATGACATCATTAATTCCTGAATCGTCCGACTCTCTCATTGAAAAATGAAGAAGCCTTCTGTTCTTAAGAGATTACAAAAATCGCCGATTAACCTTCGGGTGAACCTCAGATTTTGTGTAACTCTTCTGAATCAGAATTCTTTCCCATGTTTTCTAACTCAGAATCGAACGATTCAGGTAATTTTTATTTCATTTTTATTATCAGTACTATCAGTATAAAGCATTTTTTGACATTCTTATGGTATTGTGGTAGAGTATTTTAAAAGTTTGCAACATCTGTTGAGGGGTAAAAAATGTATCAAAGAAAATTTGCTGTAATAGCGGTGCTATTACTGTGGGGTTTTTTAGTTGTAAGTTGTGATGATATGTTTATGGGTTCAGTCAGTAAAAGTGGTTTAAAAGACATGCGCTCAGGTGATGACACAGAAACCCCTGACATTGATGATGATGTTTACGAATATGATATTGATGATATCGATGTTGATGATATCGATGTTGATGATATCGATGTTGATGAGATTCCTGATGCTGATGAGATTTATGATGATATTGATACTTACATAGATTCATCCCCCTCGGGTGCCGTTTCCGATGATACGGTTGTGATTGTTTTCAGTTCCAATTATTACGGAGCGGATTTTGAATGCAGTTTAAATTATGAAGACTGGGCTGAATGCGACTCTCCCATGACTTACGAAAATCTTGATGACGGTGAATATTTGTTTAAAGTACGAGCTTCTTTCGCTGGTTATACGGACGAAACTCCGGCTTCAGCGGAATGGGTTGTTGATTTGACTCCGCCGGTTTTGACTCTTGATTCCACACCGCCGGAACTTACTAAAGAGACAGATGCTGAATTTAAGTTTACCATAAATGAAGAGGATGCTGTTGCAAATGCCAGAATAAATGAGCTGCCCTGGGAATCCGTATCTTCACCTCTGTTTTACAGTGAGCTTGATGATGGTGTTCATGTTTTTGAAATATTTGCCGAGGATATGGTGGGAAATTCCATGCCCTATCCGATAATGTTCCAGTGGATGATTGATACTGTCCCCCCTGAAACGGAGATACTGCACGGACCTCAAAAGCTTTCAGGTTTTACCGAAGCTGAATTTATATTTGTATGTAATGAAAGTTCATGTTCTTTTCAATGCCGTCTGAACAATGGAGATTTCGATCTCTGCTCATCTCCTCATTCCCTTGATTCTCTTGAAAGCGGAGAACACACTTTTTATGTGAAGGCCACCGACTCTGCGGGAAATGAGGAAAATAATCCGACGGAATATCAATGGACTGTAGATGAATCAATTATAGACACTTATATAACTTCTAAACCGAATTACTACAGTAATAAAAACGCTGCTGTATTCAACTTTATATCGAATGTAACCGATGCGGATTTTGTATGCAGTCTAAACAGTACAAATGATTATGAAGGGTGCAGTCCTCCGTATTCTCTCCACTCTCTTCCCGACGGAGCTCATACTTTTTATGTGAGAGCGATTTCTTCAGGTGGGATGCAGGATGATACCCCCGCTGTTTATAATTGGTATGTAGATACCGGAATGCCTGATACGGTTATAACCAATAAGCCGGCGGAATTTACCGAATCTACCAATGCCCGTTTTGAATTTTCTTCAGATTACGATGAGGTTGTTTTTGAATGTCGTTTAAATAACAGCGTATGGAAAGATTGTTATTCTCCTAAAATTTATTCGGAACTTTCTGAAGGTTCTCATTCGTTTTCAGTCCGGGCTACAAACAGATACGGAACCACCGACATCTATCCACCTGAATACAGCTGGACTGTGGGTTCTGATCAGGACGGTGATGATGACGATGAATTCCCCGATGAGGATACGCCGGTAAGCTGTGAGAGCAATTCTGATTGCAATGACGATATATTATGCACAGTTGATATTTGTGACGAAAATGGTGAGTGCAGAAATTTTCCGGATCATTCGGTATGTACTGCCGGAAAAATTTGTGACACCTCTCTTGGTTGTGTTGCAGCCGAAGATCGTCTCTGCCGAAATTGTGCTGGAGGCGAAGGTTGCGGAGACACTTCGGATATATGCAGCAATGTGGGGCCCGACAGACTTTGTCTGATTCCCTGTGAACATGAGGGACTCTGTCCTGAAGGGTTTACATGCAGTGACATACTTGATGATGACAATCAGGAATTGGGTAAAGCATGTTACCCTGACAGCGGGATCTGCTGTCTTGATATTGATGATGACGGAGCCGGCATAGGTTATCAGTGTATAGCTTATGATTGTGATGAAACCGATCCTGAAGTTTATGAAGGTGCTGAAGAGATATGTAATAATAAAGACAACAGCTGTGACGGAGTTGTCGATACTCCCTGGACAAGTGTAGATAAAGAGGGTTTGTGTAATCCGGCTGTCGAAAACTGCAAAAGTGAAGTTTGCCATGAAGGTGTGGGACGCTGTATGGATACGGGTATATATATATGTGATCCTGAAAATCCTTCGGGACCTTTAATTTGCAGTGCGGAAGCGGGTGAACCTGAAGATGAGGTTTGTGACAACACCGATAATAATTGTGACGGTATCATAGACAACCATCCTGATGGCCTGTGGGATGATAAAAACGAGATGTGTGAGGTCGGTGTAGGACAGTGCTACAGAAAAGGTCTGAAAATATGCGATCCCGACAATCCCACCGGAGCGACGATATGTTCTGTGGAGCTTGGAACTCCTCAGCCTGAGCAGTGCAACGGAAAAGATGACGATTGTGACGGTGTGATTGATAATGGTCTGGATACGGCCCCGTGTCCTCTTCAGGAGGGTGTTTGTGCCGGTGCTGAACGGGAGTGTATGCATGACCTCGGCTGGTCAACATGTGGAAAAGCGGAGTACGGGGACGGCTATGAAAAAGATATAGAAACTCTGTGTGACGGATTGGATAACAACTGTGACGGTGTTGTGGATAACATAACAGATGAGTATCGCCCCATGTGCCCGATACAGCAGGGTGTATGTGCCGGAACTCGTAAACGCTGCCATGAAGGTGAATGGGCTGAATGTACAGCCGAAGATTATGGTGATGAATATGACGGAGAGGTTGAGGTTACCTGTAGCGGAAAAGATAATAATTGTGACGGTGATATAGATAATATCCCCTGGGAGCATAGACCTTTCTGTCCGAATCAGGAGGGTGTCTGTGAAGGAGCCAGAACAGTGTGTGAAGACGGTGCTCCTAAAGAGTGCGGTCCGAGCGAATATTTTGACAATAACAATCAGTACGAGGCTGTTGAGACCAAATGTGACGGACTCGATAATAACTGTGACGGAACAGTGGATAATGTGGCGTGGGAACATCGTCCTCTCTGTGAAAATCAGGCCGGTGTTTGTGCGGGGGCTCGTAAAAAATGCCGGGATGGTGAATGGCTCCCCTGTTCTTCTGAAGAGTATTTGGAAAACAATGAAAATTATGAAGAAGGTGCTTTTGAACAGACATGCAACGGTCTGGATAATAATTGTGACGGAATAGATGACAATATGGCCGATGATGCTAAACCGCTTTGTTCAAAACAGGATGGTGTTTGCGGTGGATCTTTACAAGAATGTGTCAACGGTTCATGGGAAGATTGTAATGATACAGATTATTCTAATCATAACAGTGAATATGAAAGTGGTGAAGAAACCGAATGCGACAATCTCGACAACAACTGTGACGGACTTGTTGACAATATAAAAGATGAAACTCAGCCTTTATGTGCAAATCAGAATGGAGTATGTAGCGGAGCCCGGCGTGGATGTGTTGCCGGTGAGTGGCAGGACAGCTGTACCGATGAAACATATGCTCTTTACAATCCTGCTTATGAGGCCGGAGAAGAAACAAGCTGTGACGGACTCGATAATAATTGTGACGGAATAGATGACAATATAGATGATGATGCTAAACCTCTCTGTTCAAAACAGGACGGTGTATGCAGCGGTGCAAGACAAAAATGTCAGGAGAGCACATGGAATGACTGCACTGATTCTGACTATATCAACCATAATGATGCTTATGAACCAGGGGCTTACGAAACAAAATGTGACAACTTGGATAACAACTGTGACGGCACAGTTGATAATATTGCTTCCGATAAAAGATCATTATGCGAAATACAAACAGGAGTCTGTTCGGGAGCAATGAAAAAATGTATAGCAGGAAGTTGGCAGGATGAGTGTACTTCCGATGAGTATCATGAAAACAGTGATTATTATGAAGAGGGAATAGAAACAAGCTGTGATGGACTTGATAACAATTGTGACGGTTTTTCCGATAATATTCCCAAAGAACATCGTCAGCCCTGTGCAAAAATTGAAGGGGTCTGTGAAGGTTCAAAAAAGCTATGTATTGACGGTTCATGGCTGGAATGTACGGACAATGATTATCTTAATCATAATCCGTTGTATGACGGAAGTGTTGAAAAACGCTGTGACGGTTATGATAACAGTTGTGACGGGATAGTGGACAATGTAGACCCTGCTTACAGACTTCCCTGCGGAAATCAGAATGGTGTTTGTTCAGGTTCCCTCAGAAGGTGCTCCGATGGAGAGTGGCTTGACTGTACATTCATTGAATATTCGGAAAATAGTTCTTACTATGAGGAAGATGAAGAACTGAGCTGTGACGGAATTGATAATAACTGTGACGGAGTTGTTGACAATATAGCAGATTCTGCAAGACCTCCGTGCAGTAAAAACCAGGGTGTCTGTTCTGGTGCACTTAAAACTTGTGCCGCCGGAACATGGGTGGATTGTACTCATTCCGATTATCTTAATCATAACCCGGCCTATGAAATAGGCGAAGAGGAAAAATGTGACAACCTTGACAATAACTGTGATGGAATTATAGACAATATCCCTGATGAAAAGCGTCTGCCCTGTCCGAACCAGGCTGGTGTGTGCAACGGGTCTTTGAGAGAGTGTACAGCTGGAATATGGCAGGAATGTACAAATGATACCTATTTGGAGTACAACCCAGATTATGAAAGCGGAGAGGAGACATTGTGTGACGGAATTGATAATAACTGTGATGGTTTTATCGACAATATTGCATTGGAAAACAGGCAGTTGTGTGATAATCAGAAAGGTGTTTGCGAAGGTTCCAGAAAACCTTGTATCGGAGGCTCATGGCAGGAGTGTGACGACAGTTATATGATGACATACACACTTGACTATGAAGCGGGTTTAGAAACAAGATGCGACGGTCTGGATAACAATTGTGACGGTCAGGTGGATGAAAATCTTAAAGATTCTGACATAAATAACTGTGGAGAGTGCGGTAATGTATGTCCTTTTGCCAATCATGTAATTCCGGAGTGTGTAAATGGGGTCTGTATGCCTGAAAAATGTGAAGAAGGCTGGAATGATCGTAACGGAGATCTTGATTTTGACAAGCCTCTGTCCGAACAGCCGGAGTCCGATGGATGTGAGTATGCTTGTTCCGTATACTCCGAAGTTGACGACACATTTTATGTCTGTGATGAAGATGGTTTCTATGCTCTTTCTGAAATATCAGAAGAGTTACCCGGTGAAAATTGTGATGAAGGAGGCGTTCGAATAGATTCCGGTATAGATGATGGAAGTGGTGGAGGACAAGCCGACA
>JAWOGE010000023.1:0-5224 GCA_046497165.1 bacterium
GTTCATTGTGGGAGAGCCCACTGCCACCGCAGCGGCATCAAGCATCTCCGTGGCAATTTCACTTCTGTCAGAAGAGGAAAGAGATATGGAAACGACTTTGATTCCCGAAGAGAGTGCGGCATCTTCAATATATCTTGCCATTTTTTCAGTTGAGTGCCACATTGTATCGTAAAAAACAACTAGCTTAGGAGAAATCTTTCTTGAAGACCATTGCTTGTACAGAGATATGATTTCAGCAATATTATCGCTTTTACGCCATACCGGACCATGATCAGGAGCTATTATGTCTATTTTGAGATCCATCTCCTCCACTTTTTTCAGCAAACGGGAAATCTGCGGCGAATAAAGAGTTACTATGTTTGCATAATATCCTGCGGCATGATTGAAAAGATTTTCAGATGGGAGCATGTCGTCAAATCGTTCTCCGGAAGCCAGGTGCATCCCGAAAGCATCCTGCGAAATGAGCAATGCGTCCTCAACAAGATAGGAAAACATGCTGTCGGGCCAGTGTATCATTTTGGTTTCCATAAATTTTACACTTTTTTCACCGAGAGAAAGTATACCTTCGTTTTCAACGGGTTCAACACGACCTTCAAGTTCAGGATAATGCTCAGTAAGAGCTTTAACGCCCATTTTTGAAGCAAAAACCTTCTCCGGTGAAACTTTTTCCATCACATGAGAAAGTTCACCCGAATGATCCGGTTCGGCATGATTAGATACAATATAGTCTATATCGGAAGGATCGATAACGGAAGCCACTCTTTCGAGCAGCTCCGTTCCGAATCCTTTTTTAACCGTATCAAAAAGAGTGATTTTTTCATCAATTACGAGATAAGCGTTATATGTCGTTCCACGGTCAGTAGTGTACCCGTGAAAATTACGCACATTCCAGTCAATGGCTCCGACCCAGTAAACATTCTCTTTTATTTTTACGGCACTGAGATCAGAAAGCATAATCATTCTCCATCAGAAGCTTCGCTGAACTTTCTGCCACCGAGCTCTTTATCCAGCATGTAAAGTCCGTTTCCTGAACCTTCAAGCATATCTATTTTTTTGATTATATCATCAACACTCGCTTCCTCTTCAACCTGTTCATCAACATACCAGTTCAAAAATGAACGGCTTGCGTGATCATGTTCTTCAATGGAAATGTCCATGAGTTCATTTATACGGGCAGTTACCTTTTTTTCATGTGCCAGTGCATCTTCAAAAACAGCTTTTACGGAATCCCATTCTTTCTGTGGTGCATCTATGGTTTTGAAATAGGGGCGTGCACCTCTGTCTATGAGATAATCGTACATTTTTTCTCCGTGAAAAAACTCTTCCTTAGTTTGAGCTTTCAGCCACTGTGCAAATCCGGGCAGATCTTCAGTTTCGCAATAAGCTGCCATAGCTTTGTAAATAAATGCCGAATATATCTCGAAATTCATCTGGTCGTTAAGTTTTTCTTCAAATTTTTTACTTAACATAAATACCTCCTCGGGTTTTTTATTAATTTTTCCACAATCCGTGTACATTGCAATATTCGCGGGCAACAAGTTTATCACTGTAAGACACATAGAATTCAGCTTCCGGTTTATCACCTGAATTAAGACGCTTTCTCTGAACATAGTCACCGTTAATCACCTCAATCCATTCTACATGATGTTTTTCCTCCATGGGATGAGGTTTGGAACCGACCACAACTTTTATACCGCTGTCGGTTTTTTCGATTATCGGCACATGTTTTTCGTTGGCCGCATCTTCAGTCTGTTCTTTCATATGTTTCATCTCTTCGTTGCAGCATACCAGGTCGCCCACACCACCGTGAACCATTTCCACAATGTTTCCGCATATTTCACATTTGTATATTTCAAGAATTTTTGTCATTCTCAGTCTCCTTCATAAAATTAAGTAAATTACCAGTTTTTGTTGTTTTCTTCAAACCATGCCTGAGGGTGAACACATGCGGGACACTCTTTCGGTGCAGATTTTGCCACATGAAGAAAACCGCAATTAAGACAACGCCAGACAACAACATCGTCACTTTCAAACATTTTTCCATCTTCGATGAGTTTGTAAAGATTTCTGTATCTTTCTTCGTGATGTTTTTCTGCAACAGCTATGTTTCGATACATGAGAGCGACATCTTTGAATCCTTCTTTCTCAGCAACATCAGCAAAACCGGGATAAAGTTCGGAATGCTCTTCACTTTCGCCGTCCGCTGCAGCTTCGAGATTTTCAAGAGTTGAGCCTATTTTGCCTGCAGGGTATTCAGCGGTTATTTCGAGCATGCCACCTTCCAGAAATTTAAACATGCGTTTGGCATGTTCTTTTTCCTGTCTTGCAGTTTCTTCAAAAATAACACGAACTTTTTCATAACCGTCTTTTTTAGCCTGTTTTGCGAAATAATCATAACGCATTCTGGCTTGTGATTCTCCGGCAAAAGACTTCAACAAGTTTTTCTCTGTTTCTGTTCCTTTTAATGATTTCATAAATCTACCTCCTTATTGTTATTGAGATTTTTTATCCTGCATTTTATCACGGCAGGAGTTGCAAAAACCTTTAAAACGCACATAATATTCAGTCACAGTAAAATCTTTAATCGCGGAATCCATATCAACGATTTCTGATATCTCTTTTTTTACCGGGACATCCTTTACCAAACCGCATTTTTCACAGACAGCGTGATAGTGGGGCTCTGTGTTTCCATCATATCGGGCAGGACCTTCATCGGTTTTTATTTTAACTATTTCATTCATACGGGAAAGCAGCTCAACATTTCTGTATACGGTTGCAAGACTAACATTTCCAAGTTTTTTTCGAAGAGTAGTATAAATTTCATCAGCAGTGGGGTGGTAGTTCTTCTTTGAAAGTATTTTAATAATTTCAGACCTTTGTTTGGATTTTCTATGTTTCAAAACATCCTCTCCGCATGTCAAATAGTAACGATAACGATTCACATTAACACTTGTCTGGAGCTATGTCAATAAAAAATAGAAAAAAATTATAGATCAGCATGAAGGTGAACAGAGATGCTCTTTTTTAACCGTTACACAACCTATTTTATCAAGTTTTTCATAAAGTTCATTCTGACGATCTTCACTTCCAGTAAGTTCAAGAACAATGAGACCTTCGTCGGAACAGACATCTCCCGCTTCATGTAATCCAAGACGGGTTTTAATCTCACAGCCGTATTCAGTGAGAAGTTCCTGAACTCTTACAGCGGCTTCTTTTCTTTTTCCCACAAGTAAAATCATAACATTTCTTGCCATTTTAATCTCCTTTTTCAATTGTTTATAACAGCAGAAAACTATACATCTCCGATAGGGTAAAGGAAAAACAAATGAAAGTCAATAAATATTTGTTATTCTGAATCAGCATTTTTTTGTATCTTAAGTTGACATGTTTAGAACAAGTTGTATATTTAAATTGAGAAGTGCTATTTTAGGAGGCGACATGATTTTCTCTGTGAGCAACAATGTAATAAAGAAGGTTTCGGTGAAAACTCTTGAAAATATGGAAAAGTACGGAATCCCTGTAACCCCTTCCAATTATACTGTCTGGTTCTACTATACTTCCGGTATGAATAAGGAACTCAAGGTTGAAATAGACTGTCTTATAAAATCATCTGAAGAGTTTTCTGTTGAAGTGAATCGTGAATTATTCAACAAATATTTCGGAGAGGATAAAACCATAGGCATTACTCATGATATTCAAAAGGAAATGGAGGGAGTTATAGAAAATGTCATGGCTAAAATGCTGAGTTTTAAAAAAGGTGCTGAAACTTCAAACTCCAATCTTCGTGAAAATCTTTCCACATTGCGTTCTTCCGGTTCTTCTGAAGATGTTGAAGTCGTAACAGAATCCATCGCCGCTGAAGCGGGAAAACTGCTTAATTCATCTTCAGAAATATCAGCCAGTCTCCACGAAAGTACCGAAAAAATCAAACATCTTGAAAGTCAACTGGAAGAGGCAAACAAACAGATACTAACCGATCCTCTCACCGGCATAGGGAACAGAAGAGCCTACAGCAATCGGATGAAAGAGATAAATAAAAACCGTAGCAAACACAAAGAGAACACTTTTCTTGCGATGATAGACATTGATGACTTTAAAATTATAAATGACACATACGGGCATCATATCGGTGATGAAGTGCTTAAAATTATAGGATCTATTCTTAAAAAACATAAAAATGAGCGGATATCTCCATTCAGATACGGAGGTGAGGAGTTTGCAGTGACTTTTATTGAAAGTGATATAAATACCGTTAAAAAAACGATGGAAAACATCCGTAAAGAGATCGCTTCAAAAAAATTCCGTAATAATGAAACCGGAGATCTTATTTCAAAAATAACTATCTCCATCGGGATCTCAATTTTAAAAGAAGAAGATGCCCCGGGTGTTTTTGAAAAACGGGCTGATAAGGCTCTCTATCTTGCTAAAAATTGGGGAAAAAACAGGGTGGTTACCGAAAGTGAACTTCCTTGATATCTACCTGCTCCGGTTGATTTTCTGAACAAAAAACTTGTAAAATCTAATAGGAGAAACTATAAAAGTAGAAGTTTTTTATTCTGATTTTGAGGAGATGATTATGTATCAGCAGGACAGAGGACAACTCGGGCTTATTGCCTGTGAATCAGGTTTGGAATTTGCTGAAAGTGTTGCCGCATATCTTAAAGAAAAATACAGACAGAAACATATTGAAAAAAGATTTATGTTTATTGACAGTACGGAGACACATTTTGCAAATGGAGAGGTGAAAACAACCATAAATGAACCCATAAGAGGTGTTGATGTATATGTTGTTCAACTTCTTGACGATCCGCTTTCAAAAAGATCGGTGAATGACAATCTTCTTGCTCTCGCTACAGCTGTAAACGCTGCTTTTAATTCCGATGCGGCCAATGTAACTGCGGTAATTCCTCAATTCCCGAATTCAAGACAAGAAAGAAGAAAAGGTCGTGAAAGTCTCACTGCGGCCATAGTGTCATCTTTTCTGGAAAATTGCGGTGCGGGAAGAGTTTTGACCATAGATATTCATGCGGAAGCAATCATGGGATTTTTCAAAAAAACCAAGCTGGATAATCTGCATGCTTCGAGGCAGATAGTGGATGCTCTGAAGGAAAACAATATACTCAATAAAGACACTGTCTTTGTTGCTCCCGATGTAGGTTCTGCAGAAACGGCAAGATATTATTCAAAAAATCTTAAAACCGATATGGCATTGATTGTGAAAGAG
>JAWOGE010000093.1:0-7833 GCA_046497165.1 bacterium
CGCGATATCACCGTTTACAGCACCGGGATCACTTCCTCCGTGACCGGGATCCAGACAGACTTTTCTGCCCGAAAGAGATGCTGACAAAACGGCAGGTAATATTAAGATACTAAAAATTATTATTGCAAAAGTAGTTTTATTCATAGTTTCCTCCTCCTATTCTCTTTCCATGATAAACAGATGGCCGGTAAGAGCATCCGTGAAAACAATCTTTTTTCCATCAGGAGAAAGTGAAGGATAGATCGGTATTTCTGAAGAGGATGGGCGAATTGCTTCGGTTTTTCCAGTGATGGTGCTGTAGATTCTGATTTCTGAAAAAATCACATTTTTACCATTGTCAACGGAGTGATTATAGATGATTTCCTTTCCGTCATATCTCCAGGAAGGAGAAGTTCCTTTTCCAATAATTTTCTTTTCCCGGGTTTCAAGGTCCAGAATTTTTATGGTGTCATAGTGGACATAAATAAGTTTTTTTCCGTCCTTTGATATTGCCGGAGCGTGTGTTCCTTTTTCAAGGTTTTTTACTTTTCCTGTTTTTATGTCTATAAGCGATATTCTGTTGTCTGAAACAAAAGCATTTACACGGAGTGAAGGTGGAGGATTCCTAAGCAGTGTAGGAGGTTTTACTGCAAGAGTTATGTTGGAAAAACTCTCCAGCTTCACAGAGTAAATAGTGTCCCGCCATAACGGAGGTTGAACAGTTTCTTCAAAAACTCCCACCAGTTCATTTTTTTCACTGTCAAGAGATCTTTTGTATATGGCGTATGAAACACCGTTTTTTTCATCTTTTTTCTTTCTGAAAGCGATTCCGCCACTGTCGGGAGACCATGCAAAGCCCCAGCCTGTACCTTCATCTTCAGAAATAACAGTAAGTTCCCCTTTTTCAAGATCTTTGACATAGATTCCTCTGAATTTTTCACCGCTGTAGGCAATAGATTTTCCATCGGGTGAAAAATGAGCAGATGAACATCTCATGTTAGTTACAACGGCTTCTCCTTCACTAAAAAATACCCGGGCATTCTCTGAAATGATTTCTTTTTTTTCCGTGCATGAAAAAAATAGAAATAAAGTTGAAAAGATTAGTAAATAATAAAAAATTTTCATAAAACCTCCTTATGTGACCGTTGTCCAAATCATGGAATTATAACACCACAAAAATTTCTGTCAATTATGTAAAGCCTGAATCAGAAGGCTTCCCCATGCTTTCTAATTAAAAATTAAATGATTCAGGTAAAAAACTGCTCATTAGGAGGAAGAGAAATAAAATTTAAGCAACTTTGAAAGTTCTTTAATGCTGAAAGGTTTTGCTATTCCTGCTGAAAAGCCGTATTCAGCGGGGTTTGACAATGCCGGATTTTCAGCATACCCGCTGGAAACAAAAACAGGAATATCTTTGTCAAAATCTCTTATTTTTTTTACGGCTTCAACACCTCCCATGCCTCCGGGAACAGTGAGGTCAAATATCATGAACCGGACATTCTGTTGAGATTCTTTAAGTTTTCTGTAGAGATCAACAGCTTCTTTCCCTCCGCTGCATTCTACGGCGTCATAACCCATTCTGCTTAGAAAATTCACAAGCAGATCCCTTATTTCGTCATTATCATCCATTATAATAACTTTTCCGCTTCCCTTATGTAAAGAGTGAGTATCGGTTTTTTTCTTCTCTGTATTTTTCGAGCTCTCCGCTGCGGGGAGATAAATATGAAAAACAGAACCCTTTCCTAAAACAGAATCCAGATCAATATATCCTTTGTGTTTAAGCAGAATCGAATGAGCAACAGACAGTCCGAGACCGCTTCCGGTTTTTTTGGAGGAAAAAAACGGATCAAATATTTTATCCATATGTTCAGTCGGTATACCGATTCCTGAATCCTCAACGGATATTCTGACATATTTACCCTTTTCAAGGACAGGATGTCGATTGTCAGGCAAATTGAAATTGCTCGCATAAACTGTTACAGTTCCGCCTGAAGGCATAGACTGCTGAGCATTTATAACAATGTTTTCGAGAACCTGACCTATCTGATTTTTATCCATGCAGACCATCATCAGATTATCGTCAAATTTAAACTCGCAGGAACATTTTGAGCCGCTCAGTGCAAAACGGATAATATCTTTAACAAAAGCTCCCACCTTTTCAGGTTTTATAACCGGAGCACCTCCCTTTGAAAAGGTCAGCAGTTGATGAGTCAGACTTTTTGCCCGATCAAGACTTTTTATGGCTGCTTCGGTATACTTTCTGCATTTCTCTTTGTTCCCGCAAGACATTCTTGAAAGTTCTATATAGCCATAGACGCCGGACAACAGATTGTTAAAATCATGTGCAATACCTCCGGCAAGAAGTCCGATGGATTCAAGTTTCTGATTTTTTGCCGATATTTCCGAAATCTTTTTTCTTTCCGTAATATCTCTGTAAATGGATTGATATGTTCCGTCCGGCATCATTTTAGTATGCATCTCCAGGAGAGCTTTTTTTCCGTCAGGCTTTATAAACTCTCTTTCATTTATAATCACTTTCCCTTTTTTAAGCGACTCAAAATCAAGCGGTGTACGGGAAAGGGCCTCCTCCGGAAAAATTTTTGATATGTGAAGCCCCACTATCTCCTCTTTAGTTTTTCCCAGAATTTGCTCCATACGGGAATTTGCTTCAATTATTATACCTTCATTCGAACCGAGAAGTATTCCGTCTGCTGCAAGTTCAACAAGCTCTTTGTACTTGTTTTCACTTCTCGACAAGGCGTCTCTTCTTTTTTCAGCAAGAACACTTTTTCTTTTCACCTGAATACGGAGAAAATAGGAAAAAACAATAAAAAATATCAACGCCGCCGAAATAATTAAAATAATCTTGTACAGCCACTTTGGAATAAACTCTTTCTGAGATGTTTTCAGATATTTATTAAGAGAGCTGTAAAAAATTGAATAAGGATCATTTTTCAATTCAGAGATCGCTTTATCAAATTTTGTTATCACTTCATCTTCTGTGTCATTTGAAAAAGCAAAATAAAGGCCGTTGGGTTTGAAAACAACAGGTGCCGGAACGATTTCACTGCTTCTCAAATTCGAAAAATAGAAAAATCTGCTGACAACTATAGCATCAACCTCATGGTTTTTAAGTCCGGCCACAGAATCTTTGTATGAAATATAGCGGTGCATATCGATATTAAAATCCGGATAATAGTCCTCAAAAAACTCCTCCTGTTTTGAACCGGTCAGCATACCGATCTTTTTCCCTTTTAATTCAGATTCAAAATTTATTCTATTGCTGCTCAAAGTATAGATCTGTATCCAGCTTTTAAGAAGAGGAAGTTTATTGAATTTCATTTTGCCCGTTCTTTCTTCTGTCAATGCTGCATCAAGAAGAACATCGATCTCATTTTTTTCAATCAACCGGACAAGTTCAACCCATTTTGCAGAAACAAACTCCAGCTGCCAATGATTCTCTTTTGCTATCTCATTTATAACATCAACAAAAATCCCTGAAGGGTTGCCTTTTTCATCAACATAGACCTTTGGATTGTTTTCATAGACACCAACTTTCAAAGTTTTTGAAAATAAAAAAGGGTTGATTGTAAAAAACAACAGAAACAAAAGAAAAAAACGATTCAGGTTAAACATCCCCGCCCCTAATTCAGATTGAATCTTTTCAAATTGTAACCCTTTTTTTACTTTAAATCAAATAATTAACATAAAAAATACAAAAGTTTGGGAATATGAGCTTTTATTTTCATAATCGTTTCATCTTAATAAAGAGATGAATCAGAGTTCTTTCCCATGTTTTTTAACTCAGAATCAAACGATTCAGGAAAGATTTTGCTTTAAAGGGCATTTTAAATTAAACTGTACTGTATGTTTTTTTTAAGACAAAAGAAAATGAAGTGCTTTTTAAGATACAGACATATTATACTGCTTTTTATGGCCACTTTTTTTTCAATAATTGCGGTAATCTCAACTTCTGATTTTCTTAAAACTTTTTTTATTTTTTTCACGATTGTCTGTATGGGCTTTTTTTTACAAAGAAAGTTTTTGTTTATTCTTGGAGCGATAGTTTGCATGAGTTTTTTTATGAATTTTCATAAAATTATTCCTCTTAAAGAAACCTATTCAGAAACCTTGTATTCAATAAGAAAAAGAGTTTTTGATTATTTTCAACAGGACAGTGAAAAAAAATTTCTGCCTTACAGTGAAGAAATAACAATTACGGGTGAAGATATAAATCTAATTTTTCATCCTGAAAAAAGCGGTTTTGAAATTAATTGCCCTTCAGCGGAAAAAAAGTTTTCAGAAAACAGTATCTATGTTTCTCTGCAGAAAAACACCGGATCTCCCTGTTTTCTCATAATGGGAAAAAATGTGGAGATATCCCGTTTGATTATAAACGGCTCAAAACTAAGAATAGATGGAAAAAGAAAAAAGAGTTTTGACAATTTGGAGTTGGCCGCAGATCGGATTCATATACCCGGGGATTTTTCAGCAGACAGAATAGCCATAAAAGGAGAAACAGTGAGCGTTCCGGGAAAAATTTATTCAAAAAATGCTGTTTTTTTCGGAGAAAATTTTTATATATCAGGAGAGCTGTATGCAGACTCCGTTCACATAAACGCCTCCCGCATTAGCTTCACCGCTACCGTTTTTCAATCAGAAAATTTTGAGATAAACGCCTCTTTTTTTTCAGGAACATTAAAATACGGAGACAGCTGGACAGGAAAACGCTACCTCTCAATATCGGGAGTAAAAGAAAAGATAATAGTGGCTCTGCCTGAAGATGCTGGAACCATTGAAATAAATGCAGAGAAAACTGTTAAAAAGGAACGATATTGATGAAACTTCTATCCGGCCTTTTTGAATCTTTTTTAAATCATGAAGCGAGAGAAAAAAGCATCGTTTTCAGTGTCATATTTTTTCTGCTGATTTTCCCCGTACAGTTGAAAATTTTCTTTATATTTGTCCTTGCTTGTTCGCTTCTCCCCTCTGATATAACTCACCGACGGATAAAAGTTATGATAAAATTGCCATTCACAAGAAAGCATCTTTTTTTCTTCTCTTATTTAACCGGTATTTTCATAATCTTTGTTTCTGAGACAATAAGCCACGGCCTGTTTTCTCTCACTATGTTTAATTTTCCTAAACTCGCTATGTTTTTCACAGCCTGTTTTTCAGTTTCCGTAATAAGTGCAGTTCTTCAGGATGATAATAAGTTTTTTCCTCTTATTGTTCTAATTATTGACTTCATTGCCGGTTCAAGCGTTTTATTTCCCGGAAACAACTACGCTTCATTGAGTCCTGTTTATCAGAAAAACCCTGTCATATCAAGCACTTTTATTTTAATCGTTTTTTTATCGGCCTTTTTTCTTTTTGTATGGACAAGGAGGGAGCAGTGGTAATAAAATGCAGCAATCTGTGCAGGAAATCGGGAAAAAAAAAGATACTGTCGAAGATCAATTTTGAAATAGAAAAAGGTTCGTTCTGCTCTGTAATAGGTGCCGGTGACGCAGGGAAAACCACCCTGCTGAGAATCATAAACGGAGAGATATCTCCAAATTCAGGGGAAATTCATATCTTTGGGAAGCCGCCTTATAAAATAAAACATAAAATATCCGTTCTTGATGAAAATCGCCTCGCTTTCAACTGTCTTAAAGGCATCAATTACGCAGAAATTTACCGGAACATCTACGAAAACTGGAACATGGAAATATTCAAAGAGATATGCAGCCAAAACCATTTTGACCCGGAAAAAAAAATAGGTTCCTGCTCCATGGAGGAAAAAACTGTTCTATTTTTTGCTTTGCTTTTAGCCAGTGGAGCTCCCCTTATGCTACTTGACGAACCCTTCAGATTTGTAAAAACACCTTTTAAAAACCGTATGTTAGAAAAACTAAAAGAGTTTGTCTGTAAAAAACACTGCACCATTTTTTGTGCATCACACGAAGATAACGGCCTTGAAAAAGTTACAGACAAACTGATAATAATGAAAAAAGGGTACATGGTTTTTTTCGATTCTCTGGAATCTGCCCTGAAAAAACACAAACTTGCGGGGATATCTTCAGACGCAAAGGGAAATGAGCGCATCGGCCCTGTTTTGTCCAAAGTACTTTATCGTACAGACAAAACAGACGGAGAGATACCGACAATGAAAGAACTGATTTCAGGATATCTCAACCAGTAAAAATTTGTTGACTTTTGAGCATTTGTCCATAACATATTGTCGTGTTCGTTGATTGAACTCTTGAAAGGTTGATATATGAATAACAGCTGTTTTGTGTGCGGAAGTAACAATCCCAGAGGTCTTAAAATGTGTTTTTCAGTAGACAGAGACAGAGGTTCTGCAGAAAGCGAAGTGATAGTTCCGGAAGATTTCAGCGGCTGGGAAGACACTGTTCACGGCGGAATACTGGTCTCTATCCTAGATGACGCCATGGTTCACGCCTGTCTTTCCAAAGATAGAAAATGCGTTACTGCTGCACTTGATGTGAGATTTCACAAAGCTGTCAAACCCGGCACAGAAATAAAAGTTTGTGCTGAAATCATAAAAAAAATACCGCTGATGTACATCGTAAAAGCTGAAATATCGGAAAACAATAAAAAGTCGGTATCCGCACAGGGGAAACTTTATATAATCTGAATCGTTCGATTCTGAGTTAGAAAATTTTTTCAAGGAAGCCTTTAATACCCTCAGTCAGCCTTCGCTGCGGCTTCGGCTGACAGCTCCTTTCAAAAGGGAGCCTGAAAGAGAGAGATATAGTTGTAATCCTTTTGAATTTCTGCTACAATACCGTGAACGATGTTGATGGAGAAAAGTATGCTCAAAACATTGCCTATCGGGATTCAAAATTTTCGTGAGTTGCGGAAGCGAAACGCTTTGTATGTCGATAAAACAGAGGTGCTTCACAAGTTGATCACCGAAGGGAAGTATTATTTCATCTCCCGTCCGCGCCGGTTCGGAAAATCGATGATGATATCGACGCTTGCGGAGATTTTTGAAGGGAATCGGGAACTGTTTGAAGGGCTGTACATCCATGACAAAATCCAATGGAAAGAACATCCGGTGATCAGGGTTGATTTCACTTCCGACAGTTACAAGAAGCTTGGCGTTGAATCGGCAATTGATGAGATACTTGATGTGACTGCAGAAAAGTACGGTGTAGAGCTGACAAAAAAGAGCAATCGCGGTCGACTCGGAGAATTGATAAAAAAACTGCACGACAAGACGGGAGAAAAGGTCGCCCTGCTGGTAGATGAATACGACAAGCCGATAATCGATTATCTGCATGAAACAGACACAGCAGTGGAACACCGTGATATACTGCGTGATTTTTACGGGGTGATCAAACCCATGGATCCCCATCTGGAGTTTGTGATTCTCACCGGCGTGTCGAAGTTTTCAAAAGTGAGTATATTTTCAGAGTTGAACAATCTTGAAGATATTACAACCACAGAACGGTACGCGGAGATTGCCGGATTGACGAAAAAAGAGGTCGACAGATATTTCGCTGATTATAAGAAGCATATGACAAAGCATCTTCAGATGACTGAAAGGGAACTTGATGAAGAGCTGGGGTATTGGTATGACGGGTATTGCTGGGATGAAAAAACACATCTGTTCAATCCGTTTTCCATTTTGCATTTTTTCAAGTATGAGAAATTCGACAACTACTGGTTTGAAAGCGGTACACCCACATTTCTGGTGAATTTCATTCGCGATCACGGAATTTCCGCCAGATCTGTTGAAAATAAAGCGGTTGATGACAACTTTTTCAACAAATTCGACATTGAAAACCCGGATATTATCTCGCTGCTGTTTCAGACCGGCTATCTCACCATCCGTGAAAAGGACGA
>JAWOGE010000098.1:0-13620 GCA_046497165.1 bacterium
ATTTTGCAAAAACTTACGATATTCCTGTAAAAAAAGTTATAGATCCCAAAGAAACTTCCCTGAAAGAACCGCTTGAGGAAGCTTTTACAGATGACGGCATAATGGTCAATTCCGACATATTCAACGGCTTATCTTCGTCCGAAGGCCGAAAGACGGTGACAGAGTTTTTGACCGAAAAAGGCAGAGGAAAAAAAGGAGTGCAATATCGTCTCAGAGATTGGGGAATTTCCCGGCAGCGTTACTGGGGCAATCCCATTCCGGTGATATACTGCAAATCTTGCGGAACTGTTCCGGTCCCCGAAGAAGACCTTCCTGTTGTGCTTCCTGAGGATGTGTCTTTTTCAGGAGCCGAATCTCCACTGGTTAAACTTCCTGATTTTTACGAGGTTGAATGTCCCCGCTGTTCCAGACCGGCCAAACGGGAGACTGACACAATGGATACATTTGTTCAGAGCAGTTGGTATCATATGAAATATATTTCACCTTTTACAAAAAAATATCCATTTGAGTCGGAAGAGGTAAACAGGGCAATGCCGGTAAATCAATATGTGGGCGGAATTGAACACGCTACCGGACATCTCATGTATACCCGGTTTTTTACAAAAGTTCTCAATGATCTCGGTTATATTAATTTTCGGGAACCCATTGATAATCTTCTAACTCAGGGAATGGTCTGTATGGAAACATACTCTGTCGACGGAAGATATGTTTATCCCGAAGAAATTGAAAAAAGAGACGGAAAAGTTTTTCTCCGTGAAAATAAAAAAGAGGTAAAAACAGGTCGTGTGGAAAAGATGTCAAAATCAAAGAAAAATGTCGTATCTCCCATGGAGATGGTTGAAAAATATGGTGCCGATACGGCCAGACTTTTTGTACTGTTTGCTTCGCCGCCTCAGAAAGATCTTGAATGGTCTGAAGCGGGAATTGAAGGGAGTTACAGATTTATAAAAAGAATATGGTCTCTCATTGTTTCCTCTGAAACTCTGCTGAAACGGAAAATGGACAAACCGTCTCTTCCCGAAGATGAACAGGCTTTGTTTCTTTACAGAAAAACGCATGAAACAATAAAAAAAGTTAAAGAGGATACAGAAAATTTCGCTTTCAACACAGCAATAAGTGCTCTTATGGAGCTTGTTAATCAATGTTATAAATTCTCCGCAGATACAGAAGAGAAAGAGCAGATTCTTCATTTTGCACTGCATACACTCATATCCCTTGTAAATCCTTTTGCACCTCATTTCAGTGAAGAGCTTTATGAAATGACAGGTGGAGAAGGCTGTCTTTCCGAAAAACCATTTCCTGAATACAGTGAGAAGGCACTTGTAAAAAAAGAGATAACAGTTGTTGTGCAGGTTAACGGAAAACTCAGAGACAAGCTTACTGTTTGTCCTGAAATTGACCGTGAAGAGATAGAAAAAATAGTTCGGTCAAAAGACTACAGCTCTTATCTTAAATCCGGAAATATAAAAAAAGTGATATACATTCCGGGCCGTCTCGTGAATGTGGTGGGCTGATATGACTTCAGGAATACCTTCAATTTCTGATTTTTTAAACATCGAATCAGATTGCGGAGTCAGAATAGTATACGCTGAAGAACCCTTTTTCAGAAGGGAGCTCAAAAAGGAAACAGCCCGAAAAGCAAAGGGAATAAGGGATATTGACTACTATGAATTTGACGGCATGGAAGATAAAGAAGCTTTTTCGGAGGCTTTATCGTTTTTTTGCGAACTGAGTATCTTTTCAAGCCGTAGAATTCTTATACTTCACGGCATATCAAAACTTTCAAAAAAAGAACTTCATCATTTAAAAAATCAGCTCGAAAGATCTGACAATGAAAATCTTCTAATTTTCATGCCTGAAAAAATGGATAAAAGAACATCTTTTTATAAAACGCTTTCTTCTTCTAATGTTTTTTACGGAATTCCGGAAGCTTCAAGAAAAGATGTTTTGAATTTCATTTACGAAAAATTATCTGATTTTTCTGTTGATCCAGGCCTGACAGAACATCTTGTTCCCAGGCGTGGAACTCCCGATCTTTTTCATCTGGCTTCAGAAACTGAAAAGATAGCTTTGTATGCCGCGGCAAACCGGATTACGCATATTACAATGAAAAACACTGCAAATATTTTATGCGGACTGAGTGAAGAAAAAATATATGTTATAATAGATCTTCTCATGTCTGGAAAAAAATCACAGGCGATAGCACTTTACAGACGACTTAAAGTTGCCGAAAGCGAACACAAGGTAAATCCCATCATGATAGCTATTCTTTTTAAACATTTCAAAGCCCTTTATGCGGGAATATCGATTCTTGAAAAAAAAGGTTCTTCCGCCTACAGAAGTTACCTTTTTACCAACCGGGCTTACTCTCTTCTCAAGGGAAGAAATGTTCACCCTGATGTTATTGCCGAAGTCCGGAAAACTGACCCCGGGCGTTTCCTTCTCGCACTGGGGAAAATTTCCATACTTGAAAAGGGGTTGAAGGGTGCCGAAGACATATCCATGTCTGATGTGAATATGATGACCGAGCGTTTTATGCTTGAATTTTTTTAAACCTGCAGGAGGGTATGTTGGACAAAAATTTTGATAAAGAACTTTTTTTTGCGTGGATTGAAGAGATATATACATGGGTTTACAAAACACTTTTTTCTGTGTCTGCTCTTTACGAACTGATATTGTTTGCAGCATCCGTTATTCTGGCTTTTATATTTGCCCAGATTATAAAAGTTTTCCTTAAAAGGGTAACTTCCGGCAAAGAGTTTTTTTCAAAAACCTATGTTAAATTAGCTCTTCGCATAATTCGTGAACGCATAACAGGAGTTATATGCTTCATAGAACTTTTTATCGCCTCTCATGTTTTTGAATTCTTAGGATTTTCAAATCATCTGCTCAGAATGTTTACCAGTCTGGTTGGAGCTTGGGTAGGAATAAAACTTCTGTCCTATATCATAAGAAACCGTTTTCTCAGAAATTCTGTCAGTGGAATAATATGGATTGCCGCCGCTCTGAACACTGTTGGTCTTCTTGAAAAGACAACACAGCTACTGTCCGTTGCATCTTTAACCATTGGAGAAACAACCATATCTCTGTATATGGTTCTCAAAGGTTTTATTATATTTATAATAATGCTTTGGGTTGCAAAACATTTTTCGCTTTTAACAGAAAAAGGTCTGCAAAAAACCGAAAGTTTTTCAGTTTCCATGCGTGCTCTTGTGGGAAAAACAGTTAAAATATCTATTTATGTAATAGCTGTTGTTGTTACTCTTAACACCGTGGGAATCGATCTTACAGCTTTTGCAGTGTTCAGTGGAGCTCTCGGTGTTGGAATCGGTTTCGGACTTCAAAAAGTGGTGGCAAATGTTATAAGCGGATTTATTCTGCATATGGACAATTCCATAAGACCGGGTGATACAATAGCAATCGAGGATAAATTCGGCCGGGTCAATTCAATAGGAGCAAGATACTCTTCAGTCACAGTATGGGACGGTACGGAATATCTCATACCCAACGAAGATTTCATAACCAACAGAGTTGTCAACTGGACGCACAGCAACTCCCAGATTCTTATCTATCTTGATGTGGGTGTTTCTTATTCCTCCAATATGGATAAAGTGAAAAAACTTATTCTGGAAGCTTTATCCAAAGTTTCCAGAGTTGTAAGGCCTCAGGATTCCAAGTGTTTTATGAAGGAATTTGGCGACAGTTCGGTAAATTTCAGAGTCTCTTTCTGGATAAATGACCCCCAGAACGGCATAATAAATATAAAAAGCGAAGTGCTTTTCAACATATGGAACTCATTCAAAGAAAACAACATAGAGATACCTTTTCCTCAGAGAGATGTCCACATGATAAAATCGTAGTCAAATGTTAACTCTGCGGAAAGTTATTCATTCTTCCGTTTTAGAAGGGGTTAGGACAAAACCGTTTAATTCCATACCGGTACGCTGCTCAGCTTCTGAAAGTATTTTGCCGGAATTTTTTTTCATAAATGAAAAATCAAGAGGATAGATATGGATCTCTGTTCTATCTGCAACTGCCAGTGAGGAGCTGTCAGGAGAAAAATCTATATCGGAACCTTCTCCTTTGTGTATTGCAATGAGCTGCCCGGCTTTTTCAAAGCTCCAAAGAAGTACACTTCCGTCATCGGAAGAGGTTGCAATAAATTTACTGTCCGGTGATATACTCACTGAGTTTACTCCCTGTTCATGTCCTTTAAGTACAGCACGCTTTTCACTGTTTTTCAGTTTCCATATTACAACGGCACCATTTTTTTGTGAAACAGCCAGTTCTTTTCCATCAGGTGAAAAAGAGATATCAGTTATGAACTCTTTATGCTCCAAAGCTTCTCTATTTTCTTTCCAGCTTTCTGTGTTCCAGAATTTTACGGAATAATCATATCCTGATGATGCCAGAGTGTTTCCGTCAGGTGAAAAATCAACGGCAGTTATCATGTCGTTATGAGCTCTAAATTCTTTTATAATTGTTCCTTCAGCAACAGAAACAACTGTTATTGTTCGATCGTCACCTCCCACTGCGAGTTTTGTTCCGTCCGGAGAAAAATCTGCTGAAGATATCACATCGCCGTGAACTCTCAAACTGTGTTTCAATGTAAGTGTTTCGGCGTCCAGTATTTTTATATTTCCTTTGTCTTCTCCAAGGGCGATATATCTCTCTTTTTTGTCCGTTGCAACAGTGTGTATTATATTCCCGCAGCTAAAACTTATTTTTCTCTGAGACCCTTTTCCTGAGGTATGACGGAGGCGTAGCTCTCTGTCCCATCCTCCGGAAACTATTTTTCCTGATTTTTTTATAAAGGACAAAGTTTGTATTTTCTCGTTGTGTTCCGAAAGAATTTCTACTCTGTTTTTAAAGTCAGGAGCCCATATTTTAAGCGTTTTGTCATCGCTTCCTGTGGCAATTGTCTTTCCGTCGGGTGAAAAGGAAACATCTGTAATGGAAGCTGAATGACCTTCAATGGAAAAAAGATGTTTTTTATTTCCAATATCCCATAAACGAACTGTTCTGTCATCGCTGGATGAAGCGAGTTGTTTTCCATCGGGTGAAAAAGAAAGTCCGGTAATCGAATGTTTGTGTCCCTTTAACTCAAAACTTTTCTTTTCATTCAGGTAATGTAATATCACTTTTTTGTCATATCCTCCCGATGCAACAATGGAATCATCCGGGGAAAAAGCAACGGCAGTAATTCCGTCACGATGTTCTCCGTGTGAATAAATCAACTGCCCGTTGATATTCCACAACTTAAGTTTTTTATCCCAGCCGCCCGATGCTATTTTTCTGCCGTCACTTGAAAACGCTACCGATAAAACACCGTTTCTGTGTGCATTAAAGGAGAATTTTCTTTTTTCAGTTTTCAAATTCCACAGGGATATGTGGCCCTGCATATTTCCTGCAAGTAGATAATCTCCGCAGGGTGAAAGTGATATGCTGTATATCTTTCCTTCACCTGTGTCTATGCGAAATGTTTGTTCAGCTGTTTTCACATCTGAAGAGATAATAACGCCGTTCCAATCGGCGGTGTAAAGCTCCGTTCCGTCTGCTGAAAAAACCATATCAGAAACAGCGGCTCCGGGATTTTCAATTTTTTTTAAAATTTCACCGGAGTTGCTGTCCATTATAAGTATTCCGGCTTTATTTATACTCCATCCTGCAGATGCAACCATGTTTCCCTCTGGTGAAAAGGCAACGGTCCATCCTGTGGAATCTGTCCGGAAATTTTTTTTAAGATATGCCGAAGGATATATCATATCGCGAAATAATTTTGAAGTGACATCGACCATCAGATCAATGCTTCCCGGCATTGACTCAGCAAAGTCGCGACTGTATTCCGGACTGTGGATGTTAGCGGGATTGTTATGATAAGCCGCCGCCGCATAAATAGCGAAAGTGTTATATTTTTTCTCTTTTTCAAGTTTTTCAGCAGTGCTGTTCAAAACTATGGAAAGATTGTATTTTCTTGCTGTTTCAGCTTCCCGGTATTTAATATAACTGGCCACCGAGCTTATCATTATAGTTAAAAAAGCGATTATCATAACAAAAGAGAGGGCTTTGTTCTGTCTGACAAATTTTCCTATTAGTTCACCGGATGAATAACTGTGTGCCGTCACTCGTTTACCTGCCATATAGCTGTTTATCTCTTCAGCAAATTCCAGAGCGGACGAGTAGCGTATTTTTTTGCTTTTTGATAAAGCTTTTTCAGCAATAGCCGCCAGTTCAGAAGGAATTTCAGGGTTTATTTTTTTCACGGGAACAAATCGTTTATACAGAACCTTATTCATAATATCCAAAGCGTTGTTACCGTCAAAAGGTGGTCTTCCGGTCAGAATTTCGTAAAGCACTGCACCGAGAGAGTATGTGTCCGATTTTTCATCTATCAGCGATATCTCTCCTGCCGCCTGTTCCGGAGGCATGTAGGACGGGGTTCCCAGAATATGTCCGGCTATTGTCCGGGATGCATCAGACTGTTTGAGCATGGCAAGACCTTTTTCAAGTTTTTTTCCGCTTTCGTCAGGAGTTCCTTTAACTTTGGAAAGTCCCCAGTCCAGAACGATGGTTTCTCCGAACTCACCTATCATGACATTTTCTGTCTTTATATCTCTGTGTATAACCTGTTTGCTGTGAGCATAGGCTATTGCGTTACACATATCTCGAAAATGCGGTAGCAGTGCCAGTCTGTCTTCAGGTAAAACCGCTTTTTTTATCTCTTCGCAGAGAGTTTCTCCTTTTACATATTTCATGGTGTAATAAAGGGATTCATCTTCTCTTTTACCTATTTCATAAACAGGAACAATGGAAGGGTGTTCAAGTTGCCCTGTAACCCTTGCTTCTTTTATAAATCTTCTGCGGATTCTTTTAAAACGGTCGGATTTTGAAAAAGGAGGAGTTTCTTTTGCACTGTCTTCATTTTCTTTGCTTCCGAATTCAGGAAGAAGTTCTTTAACAGCAATTTTTCTCCCGACATGTTCATCAAAAGATATGAAAACTCTTCCTGAGCCCCCACGACCTTTTTCTTCGACAAAAGTGTATCTTCCTGTTTCTTCACGAGAAATACTATAAGCAGAAAAGTTTTCTTCACGGGAAGCATCGTTTCCCACAGAACCGCCGAGGGTTTTAAGTACATCAGTTCTATTTGAAGATTGAATGCTTTTATCGATGTTCCCGGAGTTTTCATCAAGGGATTCTTTTACCAGAGTATGAAGAAGTCTCATCTCGGATGGTCCAATATGTTCCGAAAGACGATTTAAAAGTGAACGGGAGGGATTTTCCGCCCAGCCGGCTCCTATGTTTGCCACATCTTCCATGGATATGAAGTTCCCCTCCACAGCAAATATTACATAGAGAATATCTTTTTTCATATGAAAGCTTTCCCGTCTTTCTAACTCAGAATTGAACGATTCAGTTAACATTAATTTTCAAAATCATTTTCGTGTAAAATTTCTTGTTTGTCAAGTGCCGTTTAAATTTTTACTTCCAAGCATCTGTTTTTATTGTGACACTGCTGTGTTAATCTGAAATTTAAGAAAATCCTTTGTTTTATGTCGTTGACATGCTTTTTGTTCAATGTATAATTCCACTGTTTGATTTGCAACCGGAGAGTAAAAAATGAATAAACTTCTTAAAGGGCGTGTGAGCTTCAAGGTTTTCAAGCCTTCCGTACAGATAGATTCCATCTCGGATGTTCGTGAGCGTGTCGGAAGGTACTCTTTTAAAGAACTCAAAGCGTCAGACATGCGTGATGAATCAACAGGCTGGGTAGACCCGCTGCTTTCTTTTGACAATGAACTTTTTTCCAGCATATCCCACGGAGAATATCTTATACTCGGAATGCGTGTGGATTCTTTTTCTCTCGGAGCCGCAGTAATGCGTCCTCATCTTGAGAAAGCGATGTATGACTTTAAAAATGAAAACAATCTTGAATATATTTCCGCACAGCAGAAAAAAGAGATACAGGACAGGGTGAAAATTAAGCTTAAAGGCAGTTCGGTTCCCAGAACAAAAATAGTGGAGATGGCCTGGAATCATAATTCGGGGCTTATCTATCTCTGTACCCAGTCGAAAACAGATGTAAATAAATTTGTAAATCTTTTTGAAAAAACTTTCGATATGACTATTTCAGAATTTTCAGTGCTTGATATTGTCGAAAAACAGGGAGGCTCCGCAGGTGAAACTATCCTGAGTGAATTATGGGGGACAGAAAATGACTGACGGTAAAAGAAAACAGGACAGCGGTTTTTACGGACACGAATTTCTTCTTTGGCTTTTTTACAAAACATCGGAAGACAGTTATTTTGACCTTGCTGATTTTGCTCTTGAAAATATTGAAGTTTTTCTTGAGGATCAGATATCTCTTGAATCCGTTGTGGGAGAAGGTTTTGCTGAAAAAATAAAATCTGATGATATAACCGGACAGAAAGATGTTTTTGACTCAATCCGGGAAGGTCGGATTCCTGCTGAAGTCAG
The DNA here is from genome assembly GCA_046497165.1 of bacterium. Lineage (GTDB taxonomy): Bacteria > UBP6 > UBA1177 > UBA1177 > JAWOGE01 > JAWOGE01. The sequence goes on from JAWOGE010000098.1 coordinate 8,479, forward strand.
AGTTCGCATCATAAAAGGTCAGTATGAGTGGGTCTTTACTCTGTCTGCCATGCCTCTTTCTGTGAAATCGGTAAAACTCCCTTCGGACAACAGTAAAGATGAGTTCGAAACAATGGAGTTTCGACTTTTAATGATGGAGATGCTGGATAACATTATAAGGGGTCTTTTTTCTATGTTTCTTATGGAAAGAGATGGCGGAGAATTGACAGGAACCCTTAAGCAATTTTTAAGTCTTGAAAAAAATGAATAATTTTCATATCCTTGCTAGCGGAAGTAAAGCAAACTGTTATATACTGGAGACATCCCGGGAGGCTGTTGTTGTTGATCAGGGTTTGAGCTACAGAAAATTTTGTGTTTTATGTAATGATCTCGGTATAGATACAGGCAAAATAACTTCTATTCTGGTGACTCATGAACATTCAGATCATATAAAGGGAGTGCCTTTTACCGCAAAAAAACTCGGAGTCCCTGTTTATACAACAGAAGGAACAGCAACACCTCTCAAAAAGAAGGATAAATATGGAATGGAGATAATTCCTCTGGAAAAAGAAAAGAAATTTTCTGCAGGCGGTATAGAGTTTATACCTTTCCCGCTCATGCATGATGCAGCGGACCCGGTAGGATTCTGTTTCCATCTTGAAGATAATAAAAAACTGAGTATTTCAACCGATACAGGAGTGGTTACCTCACACATACTTCGTCATATTTCAGAAAGTAGCTACCTTGTTCTTGAATCAAATCACGATCGAGGCATGCTCAACAGCAATACAAAATATCCTCAATGGTTGAAAACAAGGGTTAAAAGTTCAAAAGGGCATCTCAGCAATACACAGTGTATGGATGTTCTCAGAAGAATTCAGAGCGGCCGGTTAAAAAATGTGATCTTCAGTCATCTTTCTGAAAACAATAATGATCCCGAAATAGTTAAATTCCTTGCAACGGGAACCATAAAGCAAACCAATCTGGTTTGTGAGCCTTTCATAGCCATGCAGGAAAAAGCTTTTTCAATGCTTTTGACATAGGCTTTTATATCTCGTTTCCCTATTTCACAACTGTTTTATAATCTGGAAATTTTTTAGTTTTATTCATTACTTGATAATTTCAGAATTTCTGTTATATATGTTGTGGATAATTAAAAAAAGGAGACAGCTATGAAAGTTGTTCGCAGTATCGAAAAGCTTAAAAATGCAAGGAGCAAAATGGAGGGCAGTCTTGGATTTGTTCCCACTATGGGAGCTCTTCACGAAGGACATAAGGTTCTTATTGAAGAGGCGGCAAAAAAAAATGACAATGTGGCAGTTTCCATATTTGTTAATCCTGCTCAGTTCGGTCCGGGAGAAGATTTCAAAACATATCCGAGAGATGAGGATGCCGATCTTGCTTTTTGTGAGAAAGCGGGAGTTGATCTGGTTTTTCTACCTTCTGAAAAACAGTTATATGTGGAACCCAGGCGTGTTTTCATAAAAGTAGGGCGACTTGCCGATTGTTTGTGTGGCGAGTCAAGAGAGGGTCATTTCAATGGTGTCGTAGAGGTACTTGTGCGCCTTTTCAATCTTGTTTCACCTGATTCGGCTTTTTTCGGAGAAAAAGATTATCAGCAGTTGCTTATTGTTAAAAGTATGGTGGAAGATTTTCATTATTTTCTGGATATTATCGCTGTTCCCACTGTTCGTGAAAAAAACGGGCTGGCGATGAGTTCACGCAACAGAAAGCTCTCTTTTGAGGAACGCAATGCGGCGGCATCTCTTTATCATGAATTTAAAATGGTCCGTGAAAAAGCAGAGACTGCAAGATTTGATAGACGGGCACTTCCCGTTGAATTCATAGAGAAGGAAGTTGCTGAAAAGCTCAACTCAAAACATCCTGAAATAAAGATCGATTACATAGAAATACGCAACGAGGATACTCTTGAAAAAAACCGTTTTATCGTAAACAATTCAAGAATATTCGGAGCCATATACATAAGCGGAACTAGACTCATAGACAATCTTCACATAGGAAACTGATAAAAGATGAAATGTTCTAATTATGTTCTTTCTCTCGGAAGTAATATCGGTAAAAAGAAGCATAATATAAACGAGGCTTTGTCTTTTATGGCAAAAGCAGGTATGGAGGTTGAAAAAACATCTTCTTTTTATAGAACTTCTCCTGTGGACAGGGCTGATCAGCCTGATTTTGTAAACCGGTCAGTAGTTATCGAATCATCATTGATGCCCGAGGATATGCTTGGAAAAATTAAAGATATAGAAAAAGAGATGGGCCGAGTATCGGTTTTTGACAAGGGGCCAAGGATAATTGATATAGATATAATATTCTGGGGTGGCGGTAACTATAAATCTTCAGATCTTTCCATTCCTCACAAAAGATGGAATCGACGCCTTTTTGTTTTGAAGCCCACCGGTGAAGTTCTTAAGGATTTAAACTGTTTTTCAGAAGAATCATCAGAAATAAAGAATATCCTTTCCGAAAAATCTGAAATATTTGAGGAGCAGAGAGTTGAAAAAGCATAATGAAAATCGCAGAAAAACAATTGTTGAAAAATTTCTTGAAAAGGCTCCGCTGTCCCAGGAACTCAGATATCTTCTGGAAGATAACAGTGAACTTCCCAAACAGATATCGAAAGATATTTATGCACAGATAATGTCAGGTAGTGGTAAGCTTAAATCTGAAGTCAGTGAGATGATGGCCCGAAAATTTGAAGAGCACCTCCGTTCGTACGATATTAAAGAACTTATAAAAGAGGTTCTTGAAAACTATGATTTGAATGTCAACATATCTTTTTCAAGAAAAAAAGATGAGTGAACAACTTTGTTAAAATATGTCTGAAAAATATCATTGAGAAAAGTGACAAAAACAGTGTGACTGAGCCTGTGGAAAAAAAGAAAAGAAGTGTATTTATATCAGTGTGTTGAGATATAATGAAAAAACTCTTTGATATGATTCCAAAATCCTATATTTTTCTTTTTTTGGCTGTTTTTTTGTGGGGAATACACGGTCCCGCCGGACGATTTCTTGCTTTACGGGGAGTTGACCTTTATTTTATCGCATCGTTCAGAGTTGTTACAGCAACGGTGTTTTTAGGAGTTTTTCTGATTATTAAAGGTCGTTTTCCTGAAATAGCAGGAAAAGATTGGAAATATATAGCGGGATTAAGCATAGTGGGTCTTTTTCTCAACACCATATTTTACCATCTTTCACTTAACTGGATAAGTGGCACGCTCCTGATGATACTTGAAAACCTTTCACCTGTTTTTGTTTTTATTCTGTCATATATTTTTCTGAAAATAATACCTTCACGAAAAGATATTGTTGCACTGCTTCTTTCCATGGTGGGGCTTGGAGTAATTGTATACGGCAAAGGTGGTTTTTCTTTTCAGGGTTCTGAATTCCCCGGAATTATACTGGGAGTAGCCGCAGGATTCACTTTCGCCTGTTATATATTTTTTTCTTCCAAAGTGGTCAGATTTCAGACAGGAGACCCTGTCCGTATCATTCAGTTCATTTTCAGACTGTTTCTGTACTCCTCCTTTTTAATGATTCCATTTCTTTTTACTGCAGACAGAAAACCTATAACATGGTCTGAATGGTTCTGGGTTGTGGAAATGGGTGTCGGGCAGTCTGCACTTGCTTATATATTCTGGAATTATGCTCTTGTAGATATTCCGGCCAACAAAGCATCAGTGCTTTTTCTTTTCACCATAGTTTTTACCTCTATAAATGAATTTGTTTTTCTTGACCTTGTGCTGTCAACCGAACTTATAGCAGGAGGACTGTTCATAATTATCAGCGGAAGACTCATAACTTCCCGTAAAAAATCAACCTGAATCGTTCGATATAGGTATTGTCAAGTGCTCGTCCTTTTTTGTCAGCATGTTTTTAGCGATGGAGCAATGCAGCTCTGATTGTAATACCCTCAGTCAGCCTTCGCGAGCTCAGGCTGCCAGCTCCCTGCAACAGGGAGCCTTGAAATAAAGGGGCATGTTGCAGATAAAATTGTGCCGCATCGGGTCGTAAATACAGCGACACAAAATTGTAATCCCCATGAATTTCTGATACAATACCGTGAACGATGTTGAAGGAGAAAAGTATGCTCAAGACATTACCTATCGGGATTCAGAATTTCAGTAAATTACGGAAAGGGAACTATCTGTATGTCGATAAAACAGAAGTGTTGTATCGATTGATTACAGAAGGTTCCTATTATTTCATCTCCCGTCCGCGTCGGTTCGGAAAGTCGATGATGATTTCTACTCTTGCGGAGATTTTTGAAGGAAATCGGAATCTTTTTGAGGGGCTGTACATCCACGATAAAATCCAATGGAAGGAACATCCGGTGATCCGGATTGATTTTTCCCGTACAAAGTTTAAAGATATCGGGGTTCGGGCCGCTCTGGTGAAGATTCTGGTAGCAAATGCTGAAAAATACGGTATTCCGCTGCGGGATGAACAGACACTGCTCAAAGAGGGTGCCGGCAATATACTGGGCGAGCTCATTGAAAAAATGCATGACAAGACGGGAGAAAAGGTGGCTCTGCTGGTTGATGAATACGACAAGCCGATTATCGATTATCTGCATGAAACAGACACAGCAGTGGAACACCGTGATATACTGCGTGATTTCTACGGTGTGATCAAGCCCATGGACCCGTATCTTGAGTTTGTGATTCTCACAGGGGTGTCAAAATTTTCAAAAGTGAGTATATTTTCTGAATTGAACAACCTTCATGACATCACGAGAAGCAGAAATTTCGGTGATATTGCCGGTTTGACAAAAAAGGAGATAGACGACAATTTCGAGGAGTACAAGCAGCGAACTGCACAGACACTGAATATGAATCCAAGTTCATTTGAAAAAGAGCTTGAAACCTGGTATGACGGATATTGCTGGGACGAAAAGACTCATGTTTTCAATCCGTTTTCTATTCTGACATTTTTTCAGGAGCAAACATTTGACAACTACTGGTTTGAAAGCGGTACACCCACATTTCTGGTGAATTTCATTCGCGATCACGGAATTTCCGCCAGATCTGTTGAAAATAAAGCGGTTGATGACAACTTTTTCAACAAATTCGACATTGAAAACCCGGATATTATCTCGCTGCTGTTTCAGACCGGCTATCTCACCATCCGTGAAAAGGACGA
>JAWOGE010000099.1:0-11932 GCA_046497165.1 bacterium
TTTTCCATAGCTTACCAGCAGTGTTATAGTAATACTCAGTTCTACCGTCACGGTCATTGTAGCGTGTGGTAATTCGACCATGATTATCATATACGATTTTCGTTTCAATGTAGCCGTCTGCAAGAAATGGATTGTCGGTAAATGTTGATCCGCCAACTCCGGTGTCAGTCATTTTTCGCCAGGTCTGAGTCACCTCTCCGAAGGCGTTGTAGCTGTAAAATGTTTCATTTCCAAGAAATTCATCACTAAAGAAATAGCTGTTCCGAGCTTCAGATGCTTCCTCGTCAGCTTTATAAATCAAATTTCCTCCGGTACTGTAAGCTCTGTATTGACAACGAGCGTTTTCTTCACTGTTGTGTTGTATACACGATTTTATCTGTCTGCCGAGAATATCATATTCATAGGTATGTGTCAATGTCTTTTCGGCTTCAGTAACCTCTTTTTTCAAAAGATAACCGCTTGTTTCGTGATAGACATTTGTGACAGTTTTTTCGGCATCACTTATTTCATCTCCGCAGGCGAGATCGCTCTGGTCTGTATACCAGCTGCGTGTTTTCACTCTGTTCACAGAATCATAGGTGGTGTCAACAGCGTTGCCGTCAGTGTCGAATGTCATCACCACATTGCCTCTGTCGTCATAGCAGTAGGTTGTAGTGGTGGCAACATGTTCAGTTGGAAGTGTATCGCCGCTCGGCGTGAAGCGGTAGGTGGTCTCTGTCTTTTTTCGACCGAGATCATCGTATGTGTACTCGCTGAAACCGGTGAGTGTTCCGTCTTTATCCTCAGTCTTTTTTTCCTGCAGTAATCCTGTCGATTCATCATAGATGTTTTCTATGATATTTCCGAACGGACCCACTATTGTTTCAACCCGTCCGAACCCGTCGTATGTGGTGCTTGCTATCTGGCCGTATTTATTGGTCAAGGAGGTTTCACGACCGGATTTGTCGTACTTAACATCTTTTTCAATCACTATACCGTTTTCTGTGACTTCTGTGTTTTCTGTGACTTCTGTGTTTTCTGTGACTTTTGTATGTTTATTGAGATAGTTGTATTCCACCTCGCGGATGTTTCCCTCCTCCGTTTTTTTGGTGATATTGCCGAAAATATCGTGTTCGGTTTCTACGCAGCGTTGTGCATCGGAGTTGCGTTCAACATATTGACAATTCGAAGTGGGATTGCCGACATTGTCATAGGTGGTTTCCTGAATTATTCTTCGATTTGTGTCCGGCCAGAAATCTGTTCCACCAAAATCAATAATATCCTGAAAGACGGTTTTTTTCAGATTGGAAAATACATCATATTCGTATTCACGAATATATTCACAAGACCATTCGTTGTTGAAAAACAAGCTGCCCTGTGGTATTTCCCCGGGAGAGTCCCAGGGAGTATACAAAACATCAGAATTGTATGTGCCGCCCACACAGCCGAAACCGCTGAGAGCTACTCGTCCCATACTGTCATAGATATACAGCGTTGCAACCACATCATCCGCTGTTGCAGCATCCGGTGTCGGTGATATTTCAGCGATTTTTCTTCCACGAGTATCATACACATACTCCACGGGGATTGCATCCTCATCATTCTCGTTGATGTTATATGTCTTCACATTGAGACCGCCGAAATACTCGAATTTTTTCCCCGGCTGTTTCACACCGTCTTCCACCACACCCTGTTCGGTAAGTCGTCCGTCGGCGTTGTATTCGTAATACAGCGTGTGTTCATCAGTCTCGTCTTTGCCGATGGTTTTCAACTCGGTCACATTGCCGAAAGCGTTGTTACTACTCTGGTCTTCGTAATCAAGGGTGTAGATTTTTTCTGACAAATCGGGAAATGTCACTGTGTCGATACCCCATACTGTATCAATGGTAGCTTCTTCGGTATCATATTGCCAGGAATAGTTGGTGACTTTTGTGTCCGGGTCTGTGTTGTCCCAGCACGAATTGACAGCCGATGTATCTCCGTGCATAATGATATTGTCCACGCATTCTTCTTTGTCAAAGTCAGTGTCCTGAATATCTGTGGATATAACCGCCTTTTTCTGAATATTTTTTCCGTTTCGTCTCCAGAGTCTGCCGGTGTCAGATGTATAGTAGCTTGTCCAGTTGGTTGCTCCCGCATTTGCGTTATTGCCGTACAGCATGATCTGACGCATGCCGTCAGGTGCACGGTGGTACACCATCTCTCCGTCAACATTGTAATCAAAGTGCTCTTCTGAGCAGTCTATATTATCGGTGCATGTTGTACCGTTTTCATCCCACGCTTCTCCGGAAAAAACAGTCCGTTTCATCATCAGCCCCCAGGGTGAGAACTCTTCACGGATTACTTTTTTAAGCTCATCGTTTTCATACAGTTCTCTTTTTCGGGTAATAAACCCTTGTGGAACTCTCATTTTCTGAAAAGATATATTGTCAGGTGTAGTATCCTTTTCGTGTTTTTTGGTGTTAATTGTAACGATCTCTTTTTTTTCTGTATCAGAATCAATGTTGGTGTACAAACATTTGTGAAGCTGTCAGCGGTCTAAGTTGCTGGTTTTTTTGATGCGGGAAACTGGAGTTATATTTTAAAAACGGAACAACCGGATGAGGTGGATGATTTTTCCGATTCGTCCGAAGAGGAGGCGTCATCTTCAAGGGATTCGCTTTCCTCTTTATCTGTGCCGGTGGAGGAATTATCTTCATCCGGATCAGTTTTTTCATCATTTTCGGATGGTCTGTCGTCGTAATCCTCTTCTATTTGCTCCTCAAAATTTTCTAAACACTCCTCACAGCTTTTTGTTTCAAGACATTCAACAAGTTCATCTGTGTAGGGTTTAATCTCTTTGTATTCTCTGCAGCATTCCGCTATTTCGCTTCCAAGGTCGTTCCATTTACCATTTTCAAGTTCATCTATCATCGATTCAGGGATCTCAGAATCCTCACATTTTTCAACATAAACAGAGAAAACATCAGTGCAGTACCCGAACGATTCATCGGAACAGATGTCATTTATATCCGGTGCTTCTGTTCCACAGACATTTTCAAGAACTTCCATGCATACAGGGGGCTCAAAATTTTCATCATCAAATTCACAGAAACCCTCTTCACAAATATAATTCGGCGGACAATCGCTGTTTTCTTCGCAGATATAGTCATGATCAGGAATTTCATCATCTTCGTCTTCTCCCGGATAAGGTTCTGTTTCCCCATCTCCGGGATTTCCCGGTTCACTTTCCCCTTCACTTTCCCAGGAATCTTCCCATCTTCCGTCTTCACAATAACAATCCCAGTTTCCGTCGTCATAGACAATGCATTCTCCGGCCGGGTTTTCACAATCTTCTGCTCCTTCAGGAACTCCGCAGAATGAATCAAGTATTTCAAGGCATTCCTCTTCATCCGGCAGTTCGTAATCTTCGTCGCTGACAGGACTTCCGGCTACCCCACCGTCACCCAAGACATCGTCGCTGCAGCTGCATACAAAACTTCCGTCTTCTTCAAATTCGCAGGATCCGTTTTCATTTTCACAACTCATGCCCTCCGCAAAAATAACCTCTGCAGCCAAGATCACTGTAAACATAATGAATAATTTTTTCATTGATATCTCCTCATAGATTGTCAAAAATACAAAGCTTTAGTTACACATATTATCAGTTTTTATTTTCCATTTTGGAATTTTTTATAACAGTCTGAAATTGCTGCATTTATATTTCTGTTGTTTCTAAAACCTGAATCGAACGATTCAGGTAAAAAAAATGCCCGGCAATTTTGCCGGGCATCCTTGAAAATTGAAATCAGACCGCTTTTCAGCTTTTGTCTTTTTCTTTGTCCTTTTTGTCTTTTTCTGCAACAGAAAGTTTTCCGGAAGTGATTTCAATGGGGTTCATAGCGACAACTGTTACCGGAACATCGATAACTTCTTCAGCCATTGTTACTTCCCTTACAGGAACTGAAATTTCCACAGGCTCTGTGAATGTAATAACCTCAATTTTTTCCTTTTCACTTCCTGTGAAAAAGAATCCGGCACCGATAACTGTTGCGATCAATGTCATTGTAACGATAAGTTTTTTCATTTTAAACTCCTTTTTTTATTTTTATTCTCAAAACAATTCATCTTAAAATGAGCGTCTGACACCTGCATTGTAGCAAAACAAATGCCAAAACAGCTGTAAAGCTTTAAAAAACATTTAAAGCATTGATTTTACTTAGAGTTAATGCGTAAAAACATTCCCGGAAGTTTTTGTGAGATATTAAAAAACAACAAGTGTTAACTGTTGATTACTGCGAGAGTGTTAACTTTTGTTTTTCGAGTACACTTTAGTTGGCATGACTTTGAGAACTTCTCATAATGACTTAAAAAAAATTGCTGGAAGTATGTGAGTTGAAAAGCGGATGTAAAAATTGAAATGGTTGAAACACTTCATTCAGATGCCTGGACAGCTGTTATGGCAGTGGTGTTGACAATATCTTCCACACTGCAGCCTCGGGACAGATCGTTTACAGGTTTTGCTATACCCTGAAGAAAAGGTCCCACAGCTTTAGCTCCGGCGAGACGCTGAACAAGCTTGTAGGCTATGTTTCCACTTTGAAGATCGGGGAATATCAGTATGTTTGCTTTCCCGGCAATTTCACTTTCGGGATATTTCTTTTCGGCCACGGAAGGAACTATGGCGGTGTCGGCCTGCATTTCACCATCCACAGAAAGTTCCGGAGATTTTTTACGGACAATGTCAGTTGCTTCTTTGACTTTCTTTGCAAACGGATGAGCGGAACTTCCGTTTGTAGAAAAACTAAGCATGGCTACTCTGGCTTCAATGCCGGCCAAAGCTTTTGCTGTTTTTGCAGTGCTTATTGCAATTTCAGCAAGGGTTTCAGCATCGGGGTCAGGAGTAATTGCACAGTCGCTGAAAAAGAAAAGACCCTGTTCACCCATATCGCAATCAGGTACAATCATTACAAAAGTGCTTGAGACGGTTTTTATGCCGGGGCTGGTTTTTATAATCTGAAGAGACGGTCTTATAGTGTCTCCCGTGGAGTGAACGGCTCCTGCAACAAGCCCGTCAGCATCACCTGTATGAACCATCATGGTTGCAAAATAAATTTCATCTTTAACGGTTTTAATAGCTTCTTCTTTACTTATGTTTTTGTGTTTTCTCAATTCATGAAAGATTTCGGCATAAACTTCTATTTTCTCAGAGTTTTTAGGATCTATAACAGTTATTCCGCTTATGTCTGCTCCGGCATTTTCTGCTGTTTTATGAACTTCTTTTTCATCGCCAAGGAGAATTACATCGGTAATTTTCTCTTTTTTTAATATGGCCGCAGCTTTCAAAGTCCTTGAATCGTTCCCTTCGGGAAGAACAACAGTTTTACCGGCTTTACTCGCTTTTTTTCTGAGATTTTCAATTAAATTCATAGTATTTCCTTTTTCAATAGTTAAGACACCGCTTTCATTTTCGTGGAAAAAGGTTTGTTTGTCAAGCAGATAAGCTTTTTCGTGTTGAATTTTTTCCGTCGGCATCAGGTGGCACTGAGAGTTCGATGATCAACGGACGATGGTCTGATGCGTATTTTCCCGCAGCTGAATCATCCCGGTACTGTTTAATCACTGTCGATTCGGGAGTTACATATATTCGATCCAGTCCCAAAAGTGGAAATCTGGCAGGATATGTTGCACAGTGTTTTTGTTTTCCGAAATATCGTTTCAGCCTCCGTTTTACCGGTCCCCATGGATTCCATTCGTTAAAGTCGCCGGTGACGATGAGTGGAGTAATATTTTTTTCTGCACCGCTCACCACATCCATGAAGCATGCCAATTGATGTCGTCGTTCTGCAGAACGCAAACCGAAATGTGTGGTTAGAATTCGTACGGGAAAGTTACGCACGGCAACAGTGCAGTCAATTATTCCACGGGGTTCGCGTTTTAGAAAGGAGATGTTTTTTCGTTGTATTTTCAACACAGGATACCGTGTCAGCAACGCGTTTCCGTATTCCCCCTGATTACTCTGCAATGATGGCCCATGATACCATCTCATACCGGTTACCTCGGCAATTTGTTCAATCTGACGAACGGTGTATGATTCAAAATACCCTGAATCAACCTCCTGCAGTGTAACAATATCAGGCTGATTTTGTGCGATAACAGTGCCGACACGATTTGGTGAATACATACCGTCGGTTCCCTTGCAGCTGTGAATGTTATATGTCATGACGGTTATCTTCATGTTCCCTTTCTTGATTTTTTGCTTTGATTTCGTTTTTTCTGATAATAACCATACGAAGCAAAAAAACTCCTGCTGCAAGAATGGCAACCGTTCCTGCACCGATAGCAATACTTTTTGGGGAAGGATCCTTCAGAATCTCGTAAACACGATCTGAAAAAAAAGATATTCCTATTATTCCCGGCAACATACCCAATATGGTTCCGAGTATGTATTGCCAGAAACGCACCCGCATTGTTCCGGCAACTATATTTATCATTGTAAAAGGTGCCACCGGCATTAGTCGTACAGCTGTAAGTGCAAAAATTCCAGGTTTCTGGAGTTTCTCGGTCAGAGTATTCAATTTTCGTCCTGCTAATTTTCGTATGGTGTCCCGCCAGAGGAATCGTCCTACAACATAATGAACTGCTGCCGCTGTCACACCACCTGTAAGAGCTGTAAAAAAGCCTGTCCAGCCGCCGAGCAGCAGCGAATTAAGTACAATTAGCACTGTAACCGGTACCATAAGAAATCCCAGAATAATGAACAGGAGTACCGATATGGCCGGTGCCAGAGAAGACTGCCTGATGGGTTCGAGTACACTGAAAAGATATTCCGGTGAAACATAGTTCCCGAGAGATGTTGTGCGCCACAGAACAGCGAGAGCAAGCAGAGGCAGTAGCCAGGCTGCAAGAACAAGAGCCGGTTTTATTTTTGATGAGTCCGGCACACTAATGTCTGGTAAGAGACCCTTCACTAATTCATCGGCACTCACCGGTCGTTCCGGATCAATAAACTTATCATCGGGGACAACACTGTCAAGAAGATCGTCAATATCTTCATTCAGTGTTTTCAGTTTGTCACTTTTCGAAATCAAGTGATCGAATAAAATACCGAGACAGTCAGATTTTTTTTCTGCCGACTTAATTGAAGAGACAGAAAATCCTGTATGTTCTGCAATGAGATCATGACGAACCGATGTGATCTGAGTATGCTGTTCATTGTTTTTTGCGGAAAATGCGAGGTCGCACTCACTGTCAAAACCCATTGATCTGTTGCTCAGATTTGCCGATCCTATTCGCAGAAAATCGTCATCGATAATGGTGAGTTTCGCATGGATATTTATCGGGACATCACGATTGTCTCCCGTCACTGGATAACACACCCGGAGTCTGTTGTATCTGTCCGATTTGCGTAATTTTCGGAGCAGGCGTACTCTGAGAACTCCCATGGTATCTTTTTCAAGCCATCCGCTATTTTCTCCGGGAGTTATGATAATTATATCCGGTCCATCCTGTTCCTGCAGCTTATTTTCAAGGATCCCTCCGATCTTTTCCGATGTAATATATTGATTTTCCAGATAAATAAAATTCTGTGCCTTACGCATAGAACTAATATACAGTTGTTCTACTTCATTTATTTTCGGATAATCGGCATAGCAAGGAAATGTCCGGGCAACAGCGACATCAACATTTGTGAATATGTGTTCTGCCTGAAGAGAAAAATCAGAATGTCTTTGCTGATCTCTGACCGGCGGAATTTTTTTGCCACTGGCTCTAAGCCAGCGTTCTCTTGCAATTTTACCGAGTACTGCCGCCACCTCACCCTGTACAGCCATTTGTATGTCATGAAAAGGGTTATATGATTTATTCAACGGATTTCTCTTCCGTTTATCATCAACTTTATGTTTTCTGGTGTCCCAGCGTGATATCGTGAGATCAAATCCGCCACAGAATGCAGTGAAATCATCAATTACAACAATTTTCTGATGTTGGGATGCACCCGGCGGATGTGTACTGTCTGCTTTAAAATGAAGGTTGTCTCCGGTGTTCCAATTGAATCTATATACGGGAAAAATTTCTCGCTCGAACAGATAGATTACAGCAAAATCCCAGGAAAGAATGTAAATTGTAATTTCTGGTTTTCGTTGAGAAAGTTCACTTAGAAATTCACCGAGTTCCACCGGCCAGCCGTCATCTTCATGTTGACCGCGCAATAACTTCACCTTACTGTGAATATCCCATCCAACGATAATAATTTGTTGGCGGGCATGTTTCATCGCTTCTCGAACGGTTCGGAAATAGGTCTCACCGTCAATTAATATTGCTGCTGTTTTTGCCGGTGACATACACATACAGTCGATGCCGAGCTTAAACCATTTTGTCATAAAAAACTCTTACCTGAATAGTTCGATTCAGGTCTTAATGATTTCTTATACTGAAAATTTGATGGTATCAATACACCAAAGAACATTGAGAAATGATACCACATGCCGACACAAAAGTCAAATGGTGTCAACAGCTTTCAATAAAGAAAAAGCTGGAGCAGCATGGTTTATGCAAAACCCGGGCTAACAAAAACTTGCATCCTTTTTTTTGATGTGATAAAAATAAAGTGGAAGTAATATTCATCATGGAGGAGCAAGATGTCTGGTCATAACAAGTGGAGTTCGATAAAACACAAAAAAGCTGCGGCGGACAAAAAAAGGGGCAAAGCTTTTACAAAGTTAATAAAGGAGATCACTGTAGCGGCCCGTGATGGTGGCGGTGACCCCGAAACAAATCCTGCTTTGCGTACAGCAATGAACAATGCGAAAAACGCCAACATGCCCAAGGACAACATTGAAAGAGCTGTTAAAAAAGGAACAGGGGAGCTTGAGGGTGTGCAGTACGAAACAGCAACATACGAAGGATACGGCCCCGCCGGTGTAGCTGTTCTTGTGGAAACTCTCACGGACAATAAAAACCGTACCGTTGCGGAGGTTCGTAAAATATTTTCCAAATCCGGTGGAAAAATGGGAGAAAACGGTTGTGTATCATGGATGTTTGAAACCAAAGGTCGTATCATCGTGAACAAAGAATCGGCAGGTGAAGAGGAACTTACGGAAAAAGCTCTGGAAGCCGGTGCGGAAGATATAAAAGATGACAATGATCAGTGGATTGTATTTACAGATGCCAAAGAACTTTACGATGTTTCCGATTCTTTGGAAAAAAGCGGGCTTGCAATTGAAGAAACAAAGCTCACTAAAATACCTCAAAACACCGTTGAAGTAGAGGGGCGTGATGCTGAAAAAATTCTCTCACTCATTGAGAATCTTGAAGATTGTGATGATGTTCGTGATGTGCATGCAAATTTTGTTGTAAATATTCCTTCAGAATAGAGATGAAAGATACGGTCATTCTCGGCATTGACCCCGGAAGCATACGAAGCGGATACGGTATTATAAAAAAAAGAGGAAATACTCTTTATCATGTTGAAAACGGGATAATTTCTCCGGACAAGGGAGTGGTTTTTAGGGAGCGAATTGCTTATATTTTCAAAGGAGTGCTTGATATAATTGAGCTTTATCAGCCTGACATAATGGGTCTTGAAGATATATTTATATCGGTAAATGCAAAATCAGCTCTGAAGCTCGGGCATGTAAAAGGAGTTGTAATGGCCGCTGCTGTTCTTAAAAACATTCCTCTGAGAGAACTGACGCCGACAAAAGTAAAAAAAGCAATAACAGGAAGCGGAAGAGCTTCCAAAGCACAGATAGCAATGATGGTCAAAACCATACTTCAGCTTCCTGAACCACCTCAGGAAGATGCGGCAGATGCTCTTGCGGTAGCTATAGCCCGCTCCTTTTCACTATAAAAAAGAGGCGTTATGATAGGTTATTTAGAAGGATCAGTTAAAATCAAAGACAACAAAGAAATTATTGTTCTAACCGAATCCGGTGTCGGGTATTCCGTATCCGTTACAGAAACCTGTGCTCTTTCACTGGAAAATGACAGCAGATGCTCTTTTTTTATACAAACCGTTGTTAGAGAAGACGATATATCTCTTTACGGTTTTGAATCCGCAGAGGAAAAAGAACTTTTCAACATGTTTTGCAGAAAAGTCAACAAAGTGGGACCTCGTCTGGCTCTTGCCATTCTTTCTGCTGCCCCGGTTTATGAGGTCACTTCCGCCATTTCAAGTTCGGACACATCCTTTTTTAGAAACATTTCAGGTATTGGAAAAAAAACTGCTGAAAAGATAATACTTGAGCTCAAGGATAAAGTTCTTCCCTCTTCGGCTCCTTTGGGAACAGACTCTTCGGAGATGCCCGTAAAGAAAACTTCTTCTCTGAAAGATGCAGAGGAAGCTCTTCTTTCATTGGGATATAATACACACCAGATAAAAAGAGTATGTTTAAAAATAAAAAATCCAGCGGAAAAAAGTACAGAGGCTATTGTTCGTGAAGCGTTGAGAATAATTACTTCGGGGAATATATGAATAAACAGAGGGTTGTTCAAAAAGAGGAGCTTTCCTCTGATACAAATCTTGAAAAAAAGCTCAGGCCTGAATTCCTCAGCGAATATATAGGTCAGGAGCGTATTGTGGACAACATGAAAATTTATATAAGAGCGGCCAAAAAGGATAACAGACAACTTGACCATATGCTTCTTGCCGGTCCGCCGGGATTAGGAAAAACAACACTGAGTTCTGTTGCGGCCAATGAAATGGGTGCAAATATAACGGTGACAAGCGGCCCTGCCATTGAAAAAAAGGGAGATCTCGCCGGCCTTCTCACAAATCTCAAAGAACACGATGTTCTTTTTATAGATGAGATTCATCGACTGAATGCATCCGTTGAAGAGAGCTTATATTCCGCTATGGAGGATTTCTTTTTTGATATAGTTCTCGGAGAAGGTCCCCATGCCAGAAGTATGCGTCTACCACTTCAGCCTTTCACACTCGTTGGTGCAACAACAAGAACAGGAACTCTCAGCTCTCCTCTGAGAAGCCGATTCCACATAATTTTTCGCATGAAATATTACTCTTTTTCAGAGCTTTTTCAGATTATAAATCGCTCCTCAGAAATATTTGGAATAAAAATAGACCATGAAGGTGCCATGGAGATAGCTAAACGCAGCAGAGGAACTCCCCGTATAGCAAATCGACTTCTTCGTCGCGTTCGTGATTTTGCGGAGATAAAAGGGGACGGACATATTGATAAAAAAATAGCTGACTATGCTCTTGAACAGATGGAGATAGATAGCGATGGCCTTGACAGCATGGACATAAGCATACTTCGGACAATATTGGATATATACGGCGGCGGACCTGTGGGTGTTGATGCTGTAGCCGCAGCAGTGAGTGAAGAAAAAAGAACTCTTGAAGAGGTTTACGAACCTTTTCTCATAACACAGGGCTTTCTTGCCCGAACTCCCAAAGGGCGTGTTGTAACATCGAAAACATATAAAAAATTCAATATTCCGGAAGGGAATACTCAGGGGAGAATATTTTGAACAACAGATATAATGAAAGAGCTTTTCTGGAGCATATGTGGCAGAAAAAAAATGAACTCAGTGCCGAACTGGACATTGACCCGAATTTCTGGGTAACTCTTGATTATATGATTCATCTGACCTCGTCTTTGTTAAAAATGAAAAAAAGTATAGCGGAAAAACAGATACACAAATCCCTGAGACCTCTTTTTGAAAAAAATTACAGTGATATACGAAATTTATACAGAAAAATCCCGGAAAACAGGTATCCCGACACACAGAAAGATGCTAAAACTTTTCATCATATAGTTTCCCATACCATAAATCTAATAGATAAAAGCTATTCACATTTTATCCCGAGCTATCTTTTCATCCTGTCCATAGAAAACATGACCATGCTTTCTCCTCGACTGGAAATGTGTGTTGATTCAGCCGTTCTGGCAAGGAAAAATTTTCCTCTCTTAATGACCCGGCATCTTTCCGTTGATTTCAGCAGTTCACTCCA
>JAWOGE010000281.1:0-4722 GCA_046497165.1 bacterium
CTGGGGCAGGGTGCCGATGTTTACTACAAGGAGCAGCCACCCTATGTGCTCCGGGGTCAAGAACACCGTTTCCGCATCTAAAATCACTGCTGTATTTGTCTTCTGAAACAGAATCACCGCATGCAATAATAACTGTAAAAAGAAAAGAAACATAAAAAATTTTCATATTGAAAATGGTTTTCAAAAAACACCTCCCGATCTACTTAATTTTACTAAAGCTGAGATTTTTTGCAAACTCTCTGTCAAAAATTAAAAATTAAAGAATAATTTAAACTGTTTACAAAAAAAAACTAAAATTCAGCCCTTGATTTTTCTGAGAGTTGATTATTAAAAAAAACAGAGCTTGATGCTCTTTAATATAATCATTTTTACTAATTGATAAGGGAGGTTACAATGACACTTATGAAGTACAGACCAAGAAATCTTTTTAAATCACATTTTAATGATTTTTTCGATGATTTTTTTGACAGTTATGTGAACCCCGAAGAAGAGCTCAGAAACACAGGATGGCCGCTTGTGGACATTGAAGAAAAAGAAAAAGGGTTCGAGATTTCAGCAGAAGTTCCAGGAATGACTAAAAAAGACATTGAAATTGAGATTAACAACAACCTTTTGAACATCAAAGGTGAAAAGAAAGAGGAATCTGAAGAATCTGAAAAAAACTACCACAGAAAAGAAACTTTTGAAGGAAAATTCTGCCGAACTTTCAGATTGCCCGAAACCATCGATGAAGAAAAAATCAAAGCCAATTTTGAAAACGGAATCCTTAAGGTTTATGTCCCCAAAAGTCCCGAAAAAGGAACTAAAAAAATAAGCATTCAGTAAATTGTTGGTTTTCTTAATTTTTCAACGGGCACTTCGGTGCCCGTTTTTTTTACTATTCAAGTTTCACACATAAGAAAAACCAATTACTTAGGGCACTGACAGCTTAACAAATGTTTGCAAACACGAGCATTTATAAATAACAACTCATTTTTCAATGATAGAGTCGGACGATTAAGGTCCTATTCACTTCTCTTTTTCGGAAATATATTCTTCCGCAGTAAACGGAGCTTTGTCCCCGAGAATTACGCCGGTATATTCTATATAATCATCTTTGTCTCCGGAATCTTCAAAAAAACTTTCTATTTGAACATACAGAGCTCCGCCGCCACCTATCTCTTTTCCAGCTCCCGAATACCAGGGAGTTTCTACTCTGTCAAAACCCTCTTCTCCGAGAAATCCATAAATCCCCTCTTCTCTTTTTACAAGCATTGCTATGCGAAAAGATGTCATAAAATCGGAAAAACTCATATTTTCATCAACATATTTACGAACTATATCTTCGTAAGCTTTTGTGCTGTTGCTTTCGTGCATTATAAATTCCCGGTATATCGGAAACCCCTGTCCTGTCTGAATACGAAAATACTGATGAAACATATAGGTAAGAGCATAACTTGCCCCTATATCGTTATTTGTCCGATAATCAAAATTAAAAAGAGATACTCCGTTGCTTACAGAGGAAGAGCTGTTATAAGCACTCAGCCAGCTTTCCCGAAAACCACTGTAAGCATGTTCTGCAGAAGTTGAAAGCCCTTCAGCTATCCATTCACTCCGTATATTTCCGTCCTCTTCAATGGCTTTGCGGTTATTGTGTACAAGATGCTGAAATTCATGTGCAAGTACAGGAGCTACATAATCGAGACCGTATCTCACAAGTCTTTTTTCAATATAAAACATGTCGGCAAAATTCGAATCTTCAGTGTCATAAAGATCCATGGGATTGAAATATCCTCCGGCCTGACCTCCGAGATCGGCAAAAAAGATAAAAACCTTTCCGTTTCCATCCACATCGGAGGGGTGGTAAAAGTTTTCGGTTATGAGAGGAGATATAACATCGTCAAACTCTCTGCCCAACTTCTCTGCATCCGATATTTCCGGATTTTTGGTATCTTCGGTCCATATAACACACTCTTCACCTACATATTGAGCGGTCGCTTCAACTGTTTTATAGCCATAAGAAGCATAATCAAATTTATTGAACTCCCGGATATCACCGACCGAGATCTCTGCACTTTCAACAGAGTTGTCTCTGAGTTTCATCTCATCTGTTACATATTCAGGAAGAGGTAGCACCTTTCCGGGAGGAAAATAAGACTCTTTCTCCCGAAAGTTTTCCAATGTCCTTGAGGAAACCGCATTTGATGAGATCGTACCCGAAAAAGCCTTGTAATCATGATAAGGGCGTGTGTTGACAATCACCAGAGCATCTCCAAAATATTTTTCTCCTTCGGTATCATAACGAGGCACACATTTTTTTTCGTCACTTGTCGTAACATAAGGTTCTTCGCAGCTGCATATATAGCTTTCAACAGTGTCTTCGCAATGAGCATAACTTTCTTCTCCACAACCACCGTTATCTGTTTCACACTCATTCACCAGCTCCTTACAGGATTCCTTATCCCATCCTGTACAGCTGTCATTGCAAATTGCCGTTCCGTAATATTCACCCAGCTCTCCGCAATCTGTCTCATCACCTGTTTCGCAAACCTCATCCCCTTCGACAATACCATCACCACAGACAGGATCGTTATTTGCACTTCCGCACGAAATTAAAAAAAACAAAACAGCTGAAATAGAAATAATTTTAAAAAAACAATCTTTCATACTTAATCTCCCGTTTAATAATCAACCATAATAAACAGGAGCAATTTATATTCCTGCCTTTTCACAGCTGTATTTTCAATGGCATAAACAGGTTTCTCTTCATCACAATCTGCAAATCCTGTGAAATGTAGTGTTAATTTTTGACATTTTTTTAATATTTTGTAAAGTGCTTTTGATGAGAGGTTGCGGAACTGAACCATTTTCCGCAGAATTACAAGCTGTTTTTAAAGGAGATCCAATCATGAACGATTCTGAAAATTGCCAATCTGTGCCGGGAAATAATGCACAGAACGAACCCGAGGATCCTGAACAGCGATACGAAAAGGTCTCGACCGGAGTTTTGAGTTTTGTCATAAGATTTTGAAATAAAGACTCTATTCATCTCCTGTTGTGATCGTTTTCTGTCGCAATACAAAAGGAGGTGACCATGAAAGAAAGAAATCCGCTTCTTGTCCCCGAATTAAAAAAAATGATTTCAACAGGAGATTCCAAGGCTCTCCGTTATTTCTGTGAAACTGCTCATCCGGCAATTGTTGCAGACCTTATATCTCCTCTTGAGGGAGAAGAGGTCTGGACTGTTCTTAAGCATGCAGAATCACCGCTGCGAGCTGACATTTTCAGCCATCTTGATGAAGATATTCAGGTTGAAATAGTTGAAAACCTGAGTCGTGTAGAGATAGCAGCTCTTCTTACTGACATGGCCCCTGATGACCGTGTCGACCTTTTCAAACAGCTGCCGGAAAACATAAGAGAGTCTGTTCTTCCGGCAATAGCTCAGGCTGAAAGAGAAGATATAAGAAGACTTATAGCTTACGAAGAAGGTACAGCCGGAGCAGTTATGACCTCCGATTACGCTACTCTTTCACCTCAACTGACAGCGACCCAGGCTTTGGACAGGTTAAGAGAGGTAGCTCCAGACAAAGAAACCATTTATTACGCTTATATTGTTAATGAAAAAAGAAAACTCCTGGGATTTGTTTCATTGAAGGATCTCATTCTATCTTCCCGTTACACACAGGTAAAAAATATAATGCATCCTGAAGTTCTGTTCGCCCGTGTAAATGATGACCAGGAAAACGCCGCGAGAAAAATACAGAAATATGACCTTCTCGCTTTGCCGGTAATAAATAACGAAGATGCACTTGTGGGAATAATAACACACGATGATGCATTGGATGTAATAACACAGGAACAGACTGAAGATATGGAAAAACTCATGGCCATAAGCGGAAGCCACGAAGATTCAGCCTACATGAAAACCTCCATATGGGGACATTTTAAAAATCGTTCTCCGTGGGTTATAATTCTCGCTGTTCTCGGTCTCGTTTCCGGATTCATAGTTCAGAGTTTTGAAAGTCTTCTCCTCCAGGTAACTGTCCTGGCAGCTTTTATGCCCATGCTTGCTGATACAGGAGGGAACACAGGAAGCCAATCCGCTACTCTGGTGGTTCGGGCACTGGCACTAAAAGAAATATCTTCAAAAGATATTCTGAAAATACTTTCGAGAGAGTTCTGCATAGCAATGCTTCTGGCCATTCTGCTGGCCTCCATGGCTTACGGAAGAGTATTTCTTTTCAGTGGGGGGCTCACCATACCTGACTCTTTTTCTGTTGCAAGAATAGGGCTTGCAGTTTCCACGGCACTTGGAATTCAGGTGATAACATCCACTCTTGTGGGAGCTCTTCTTCCTCTCGGAGCCTCAAAAATGAAACTTGACCCTGCAGTGGTTGCAAGTCCGGCTCTTACCACTGTGGTTGACATCACCGGACTATTGATTTTTTTCACAACAGCAAAAATTGTTCTTGAACTTTAAAGCTTAATACAAGTTTCGCACATGAAGCAAAAAAAGTCAGTTGTTCCCAGTAAAGTCAAGTATACAGCAGAAACGCAAAATATCGCGTCTACGGTATCTCCGTAACTTCAACATGTTTTCCTTCAAACACAATGACCATTTTATGGATCTCTTTCACATCTCTGTCAATGAGTTCTGCTTCGTATTTTTTCTCTTCTATCTGTTTTATGGCAGATTCTGTCGCCTGTTCTCTATTCTCTTTTTTTCCGACTTTTTTGAATTCT
>JAWOGE010000147.1:0-17249 GCA_046497165.1 bacterium
GTCGAACAGGTAACCCAGCAGAACACAGCCAGTGCCGAAGAGAGTGCTGCATCAAGCGAAGAGTTGTCCGGGCAGGCTCAGGAGCTCAAAAAGATGATCTCTGCATTTAAACTTAAAGAAAGTGGTTTTTCAGCAGACATAAGAGGGCAAATCTCTTCCGGTCTGATAGGTGAAAGTCGCAGGAGCAGACACGAGGATGAACCTGAACAGAGTCAGGATATGGATGTGCTCAGTCCGGAAGATGAGATATCCCTTGATGATGACGATTTTGGAAAATATGAATGATGTTTATGTTATAAAAACCTTATAGATTTTCGGAGACATTGATATGAATGACAATACTGCTGGTTCTGTTGCAGAAAAAGTTTTTCTCAAGCCGGGTTATATATGTCTTGCTAAAAAAGAAACTTATTTTCATGGTGTAACAGGAGCCGGGATTATCCTGACTTGTTGGGATAAAAAGAACAGATACGGCGGGATATGTTATTTCATAAAGCCCTGCCCTGAAAAATTTGAAAAACCTACGCCATGTCATGGTCTGCCGGCAATAAAAGAACTTATGCGTCTTTTCAGAGAGAAAGGATCTTCAAAGGACAATCTTGAAATACACATGGTTGGAGGAGCGGAAAATCCTGAAATGCCTCATAGCAAAAGAGGGATTGCAAACGAAAATATTGTCGCGGCTGACAAAACTCTTTCGGAGCTCGGTTTGTCGGCATCAAGTATAGATACCGGAGGAAGCAGAGGAAGAAAAGTTGTGTTCAATAGTAAAACCGGTGAAATAATAACAGCAAAAGTCAACAACATAAGAATGAACGACTGGTATCCCGAAAACGACAGTTCATCAGGAAGAAAAAATCGATGACTTTTTTTTCGCAAAGCGATTTCAAAGAACTTTCGGAGCTGGTATACACCCGTTTCGGCATTCATCTTCCTCCAAAAAAGAAAGATATGGTAAAGGTCAGACTCAACAAAGAATTGAGAAGGCTCGGTATCACCTCTTTTTCTGAATATCTTGATTATATAAGATCCGATGTAAGAGGAAATGCTGTTTCCAGTATGATAAATCTTATAACTACAAACCATACTTTTTTTTACCGTGAAAAAGAGCATTTCTTATACTTTAAAGAAGTTATTTTACCCGAGATAAAAAAACGCGTAGAAAAAAACAACAGAACTATAAGAGTATGGAGTGCAGGCTGTTCCTCCGGCGAGGAACCTTACACTCTTGCAATGCTTATGATGGATTATTTCGGTGATTTTTACAAAAAACTTGATGCGGGAGTCCTTGCAACCGATATAAGTTCAAAGGTTCTCGGAGTTGCTCAAAAGGGACAGTACTCGGAGCAAAGGTTGTCGAAGCTTCCGAACTCTCTTAAAACAAAGTATTTTTTTAAACTTCCCGACGGAACACTGTCGGTGAAACCCGAATTGAAAAAAGAGGTGCTTTTTAAAAGACTGAATCTGAAAAACCCCCAATTCCCTTTTAAAAATCCTTTTGATGTTATTTTCTGCAGAAATGTTATGATATATTTTGATAATGCAATGAGAAAAGAGTTAGTGGAAAAATTTTACAGACATCTTGCCCCGGAGGGCTATTTTTTCATAGGGCATTCCGAAAGTCTTCGCCAGACAGAAACACTTTTCTCGTATATCAGGCCGGCGTTGTACAAAAAAAACGGCTGATAAAAATAGCAGGAAGGAGCTTTTTATGGCAGGAAAAATAATTAAAGTTCTTGTAATAGATGACTCTGCTCTTGTCAGAAAAATTCTTGAAAAAGCCATAAATAAAGACCCTCGTCTCAAAGTTGTAGGTACCGCAGCCGATGTTTATCAGGGAAGAGATATGATCGTGAAATATCGTCCCGATGTGTTGACCCTTGATATAGAGATGCCGAGGATGGATGGTGTTGAATTTTTAAAACGCCTCATGCCTCAGTATCCTCTTCCTGTTGTTGTTGTCAGTTCTCTTACCCAAAAAGGGAAACAGGTTACTCTTGATGCACTTGATTCCGGTGCCGTTGACTATGTAGCAAAACCCAAAGCCAATATAGGCGAGGGACTTTCAGCTCTGACAAAACAACTTCAAACCAAAATAAAACTTGCAGCCACAGCCGATGTGAGTCACTGGAAACATAAGAGATTTGAAAAAACAGCAAGACGAAGCAAAACCACCGGCGTTCTGAAAGAAACAACGGATAAAATGTTGGTCATAGGAGCTTCTACAGGCGGAACTTCTGCCATAAGAGCTATCATAAATGCTTTGCCTGCTTCCATGCCCGGGACAGTAATTGTTCAGCACATGCCTGCCGGGTTTACAAAAATGTTTGCGGACAGATTGAATCAGATTTCAAGAATGTCTGTAAAAGAGGCTGTGGACGGAGACAGAATAATGACCGGAAGATGTCTGGTAGCACCGGGTGGAAAGCATATGTCGGTTTTCAGATCAGGAGGTCTTTATAAGGTTTCCTGCAAAGAGGGAGAGCTGGTAAACGGACATTGTCCTTCCGTCGATGTTATAATGAAATCGGTTGCAAAATATGTTGGAAAAAATGCAGTGGGACTTATGCTTACAGGTATGGGGAAAGATGGTGCGGCCGGTATGCTGGAGATGAAAATAGCCGGAGCTTACAATGTCGGTCAGGATGAGAAATCATCTGTGGTTTACGGAATGCCCAAAGTAGCTTATGACATAGGAGCTGTTGATCGTCAGTTACCTCTTGAAAAAATTCCGGATGCACTTGTCAGTCTGTTCAGATAGAAAAACTGGGTTGGAGGCGTTTAATTGGAAAATTTAACTCTCGGCATAGGTGATTTCGGAGTTTCCGCTACTCCGGGAGCCTATATAAAAACATACGCTCTCGGCTCATGTGTAGCAGTAATCTTTTATCATCGTGATTCTGCCACTGCCGCAATGGCCCATGTGGCTCTTCCGGACTCTTCCATAAACAGAGCAAAAGCTCAAAATAAACCGGGTAACTTTATGGATACAGCCATACCCGTGTTGCTTAGAGAATTGAAGAAAAAAAAATTACGACTATCGCCCAAAACACTGGAAGTTGCTTTGGTTGGCGGTGCGTATGTAGGTAAAAAATCCGATCTTTTCAGAATAGGACAAAGAAATGTTGAAGCAGCGAGACAATTGTTGAGAAAATACCGTCTTCGTGTCAGCAGAGAAGATGTGGGACAATCTAAAAGTCGAACTGTAACCATTGATATAAGTTCAGGAAAAATAATGGTTTTTAATCCCGCCGAAGGGATATGGGAAATATAAAGGAGGCAGGCAATGAATTTTATTGAAAAAATTCGTGAAAACATAGAAAAAATACCGTTACTTTCAACCAGTGCCGCAAAACTTTTGAAAACGCTGAGTAAAAAAGATTTTGAACAAGCGGAAGTTCTTAAAATTGTTCAGGAAGATCATGTGCTGACAGGAAAAATATTGAGAATAGTTAATTCGGCGGCATTTTCTTTTACCCGGGAAATAAAAACAGTTAAAGAGGCCATAGCTTTTCTTGGAAAAAATCATTTGACAACAATAGCACTTGAAAGCATAGGCTCAGATATTTTCTCAGGAGATATGTCCGCATATAAAACCCGTCAGGGAATGCTTTGGAATCACAGCCTCAGAACCGCCGCGGCCTCGAGAGAGATATCTCGTTTTTCAAAGAAAAAAATCTCTGAAGGAACTGCTTTTACAGCAGGAATTCTTCATGATATAGGAAAATCGCTGCTATCCTCTTTTTTAATGATGAACAACGGTGCCGATGTAATATCCGAATATATTCAGGTGAATCCTTCTGCCAATTTTATAAATGTAGAACACTCACGAACCGGAACAGATCACTGTGAAGTAGGTGCGTTGCTGGCAGAACACTGGCGGCTTCCCGAGGTTTTTCATTCAGTCATACTTCATCACCATTTTCCATCAAAAGCCGATGAAAAATTCAGAGAATACGCATTTTCTGTTCATAT
Organism: bacterium; assembly: GCA_046497165.1. GTDB lineage: Bacteria > UBP6 > UBA1177 > UBA1177 > JAWOGE01 > JAWOGE01. The sequence goes on from JAWOGE010000147.1 coordinate 3,976, forward strand.
CGGTGACATGATATCTATGATGATGGGAAGTGGAACAGGTATAGATTCTTTTCACTATCCTCTTGATGAAAATTTTTCCAAATATTTTGAACTTACTGAGATCGATATTCAGAAAGTAATTCTTTCGGTTGAAAATGAGTTTGAACATCTGTTGCACTGAAAAAATATGATAAACATTTTGTTTTAACCTGAATCGGACGATTCAGGTTTTATGCACGGTGTTCTTGTGAATCTGTTGCTGTTTTTCATGTGCGAAACTTGAGTTTAAGAAGTGTTCTTTTAAATATATCTGTAATTACATTAAAACTTTTCAATTTAGACCCGGAAGCATATTGACAAAAGAATCAAAACAGATATTATAGAACGGTTTGTATTTATTTTTCAGGAGGAATTTATGTATCAGATTTCAAAAAAAAATTTTGGTTACGAATTAACTTTTTCGGGGACAATCCCTGCAGATGAAATGAAAAAGTGGGTTTCTGAATCACAACAAGCCCTGACTTCATCTCCTCAATCATTCGGTGTTCTTGTGGATATGCGTGAATTGACGCCGCTTGAAGCAGGTGCTCAGGCAGAAATGCAGAAAGGCCAGAAGCTTTACAAGCAGAACGGCATGGAAAGAAGTGCCGTTATTTTGAGCAACGCTGTAATAACAATGCAGTTTAAAAGAATTGCCCGACAGACAGGCATTTATGATTTTGAACGGTATTTTGATGCGTCTTCTGAGCCGAAATGGAAAGAAAAAGCCCTTGACTGGATAGAAAATAAAGTTGATCCGGATAAATGAGAGCCTTTCTGAAAGATTATAAAACCAGTCTAATGGCTGATTTTTCATGACGAATACCTTTTCGAAACATGTTCAATGATTTTTGTCATAATTTCTGACTGTTGTCAAATCCCTTTATGATTTGACTTTTCCGCTTTTTACCGTATACTTCCCTCGTTTAGTTTTTGTTCTTGGTGAATGTTAATATTATGAAAACTCGGGTGTTACTCACATTCTTTTTTATTGTACTATCTGTTTTGTTCATATATGCATCTTTTATCCCTCGCAGTGAAGAAGTTCGTATTTCCGTAAATTTTCCCATACTCGAAAAACCTGAACATGAAAGTCTGACCATAAAAATTCCTGAGAGAAAGCACCGCGAAAAACTTACTGAAAGAATCGGTAAAGAGCTCTGGTCTGAAATAAAGGAAGCTTTCAGACAGGGAGCAAATCTTTCCGGTTTTATGCCGGGGGATATTATTGTTGTGGATAAGGTGAACAAAGTTCCTGTGAGATTTTCTCTTCACAATTACGAAAATACTTATACAGGAAAAAAAATTCAGCTTACGAAAAAACAGGACGGCTTTGAAAAAAAGGTCGAATCAATTGCTCTTATGCGTAGAAAATATGTTCATTTTTTTGAAGTTAAAACCTCTTTGAAAAATGATTATCCTGTTTTTTACGAAGAACTCAGAAAAGAATTGCTTTGGGACTGGGGGTTTCTTGACAGTCTCATAGAAGGAGATTCGGTGGCTGTTGTCATTGACGGAGTTTTTGACGGAGAGATACTTTATGAAATACGCAAAATTCATGGTATATTTGTAAAGAGTTCTGATGCGGGAGATTTTGCACTTACAAATTATACCGATAAATATTACGGACATTTTTTTATATCCGATGCCGATTCTGTAATGTCTCCCCCCGGGGAATTCAGGTTGCCCATAGATTACGGGCGTATAACAAGCCATTTCGGATACAGAAGAGACCCATTTACAGGTCGTAGGAGATTTCATAACGGAATTGACATTATCGCCCGTAGAAATACATCTGTTCGTGCTGCAGCCGATGGCAGAGTGATACAATCCGGATGGAAGGGCAACTTCGGTAAAACCGTTGTAATTCAGCATGAAGACGGAAAAAAAACACTTTATGCTCATCTCAACAGAATTAATATCAGAGCAGGACAGAATATAAGAATGGGTGAAATAATAGGCGGAGCCGGAAAAACCGGTCGTTCAACAGCTTCCCATCTCCATTTCACTGTTTATGAAGACGGTAAAGCTGTCGATCCTTTGTCATATACTTACGAAAGGATATGGACACCTCCTTTTGATATTGCCCGTTCTTTCAGATATAAATCTGTTTCAATGTACTCCGCAATGCTTGACAGTATGTCCGAAAACAGATCCTTTTTTCTTGAAGATTATCTGGCAAAGAAATGATGAAATGTTGTCTTTTTTAAAATTGTTATAAAATCAAACAAACCGGAGACAGAAATGACAAAAGATATCAAAATACTTCCTCTCGGAGGCTTGAGACAGGTAGGTAAAAACTGCACTCTTATCATCTATGGAAATGAAGCGATGATGATAGATTGCGGTATGGGATTTCCGGGAAATGATGAGTTCATGAACAACGATTTTTTTATTCCGGATTTTGATGCCATAAGCAGGCTGGATATTAAACTGAAAGGTGTAATAATAACTCATGGACATGAAGATCATATAGGTGCACTTCCTTATCTTTTGAAACATACCCGAGTTCCTGTACATATGACGGAACTTCCTTACGAAATTCTCAAAGAAAGATTGGATGCTGCAACTCTTCCTTTTGTTCAGGTTTATCCCGAGAGTGATTTTAAACAGATTGAAATAGGATCTTTTTCGGTGGATACCATAAAAGTGAAGCACTCAATACTTGAATCGAGAGCCCTTATTATCAATGCAGGTCCTTATAAAATTGTTCACAGCGGGGATTTTAAATCTCCCGATGAAAAATCACCTTTTACCGGTAAAGTTCCTGAAGATGTTGATATTTTTATGGTGGACAGTACCAATGCGGAGCGGAAAGGTCGTTCTGAAAACGAAGAACAGATTGTTGCAAACATAGAAGAGATAATAAACAATGCTCCGGGTCGCGTTATTGCTACATGTTTCTCTTCCAACACCAGACGCATAGCCTCAATAATAAAAGCTTCCCATAAGTACGGAAGAAAAATAGGGCTTTTAGGGCGAAGCGTTAACTCCTATTCTTCTATTGCGGAAAAACTGGGACATATATCGCTGCCGGATTATGTTTTAACCGACAGAAAGCAGATTGCAAAAGTGCCGGAACACAGTATAACTCTCATAGTTACCGGTTCCCAGGCGGAACCACGAAGCGTTCTTAAAAGAATAAGCATGGATATGTTTAAATCTGTAACTGTAAAGTTCGGAGATACAATTTTTATGAGTTCCAAATTCATTCCCGGAAATGAGATCTCCATATCGGTAATGATTGACCATCTTATAGAAAAAGGTGCTGAAGTTTTTTACGAAGAACGCAGCGATATACATGTTTCCGGACATGCGAAAGAAGAGGAAATAAGAGATGCCATTGAAGATGTGTCGCCCCGTCTTGTTATTCCGGTACACGGAAATCTCAGATTTTTAAACTCGGTAGTTAATCTTGCGGAAGAACAGGGTCTTAGGTCTCAGATGATAAGTGACGGTGATATTTTTTCATACAGCAGAAGCAACAGTTTTCTGGCACGGCACATTGATCTTGAGACAGTTATTGTGAGTAACGGAGAAAATGATCTAATAGACAAAGAAATTCTCAGACAGCGAAGGGCTCTGGCAAGAAGTGGGTTTCTGTGTGTAATGATGAGTGTCGATTTCCTTAACAATGCACTTCTCTCTTCACCGAGAATTGTTTCCGAAGGTATAATGATGACCCATCGTATGAAAAAGGTTGAAGCTTACATAAAAGATATGGTAAACCGCTATTTTGCACAGGAGATAGAAGATGACCCTGAATGGGATGAGGTTGAGGAGGATATCCGTATAATTGTAAGACGACACCTCAGGAAAATAAGCGGAAACAAACCTAAAGTTTTCTCGATAATAGTAAATAAGGAATGAGACATCTACAGGAAACGGGGATTGTAATTTGCTTTAACATCAGTTGTGAAAATAGTTGACGAATAATGTTATTGTTATTATCTTAGACAGCAGAAACTTATCATTCGGGGTTTTCTACAATGGGGAAACTTGTTTCCGTGATAATACCTATATATAACGAGCAGGAAATACTCAGAAATTCCGTTGAACGGCTTTTAAGTGATTTGGAAAAAGTGTCCTGCAATTTTGATTTTGAATTGATACTTGCTGAAAACGGAAGTACAGACAGAACTTTTGAGATGGGTACAGAACTTTCTGAAGAGTTCGAAAATGTACAGATTTTTCAATATCCCGAACCTGATTACGGAAAAGCTTTGAAACACGGCATTGAAAAAGCCCGTGGTGATTACATAATATGTGATGAGATAGATCTATGTCTGTTTGAATTTTATGAAAAAGCTCTTAAGCTTCTGGAAAATGATTCAGCGGACATGATAATAGGTTCAAAAACACTTTCCGAATCAACAGACGACAGACCTCTGGGCAGGCGTTTCGCTACTTCGATGCTTAATTTTCTCCTTCGTATTCTTCTCGGTTTCAGAGGTAGTGACACTCATGGTCTCAAAGCTTTTATAAAAGAACCTGTAATACCTGTTGTGAAAAAATGTCTTACGGGAAAGGATATTTTTGCCAGCGAACTTGTTATACGAGCAGAGCGCAGCGGAAATATAAGAATAACAGAAATTCCCGTGACTCTCCGTGAAAAAAGACCTCCTTCCATTCGTCTTTTCAGAAGAGTCCCCCGTGTTTTTATGAATCTGCTATATCTTTTTTGGGTTGTAAGAATCAAGAGAGATATATGAAAGTTGCTGTGTTAACTGTGGATCTGGATCCTGTTTCATGTTATTTCAATATTCACGGAATGTCGGTTAATAAAACAGAAGACGACCCTGTATACCGATACGGAATTCCCCGATTTATGAATTTCCTGAAAGAGGAGGGGGTGAAAGCCACATTTTTTATCACCGGAAAAGATGTCACGAAAAAAAACAAAAATCTTTTCAGAAGTCTGGCAGAAAAAGGGCATGAACTGGCTTGTCATTCTCATGGACATGACTACTCTTTTTATAAATTCAGCCGTGATAAAATGATCGAAGATATAGTTGAAAATCGTGAGCTTGTAGCTGAACTTTCCGCTTCTGAACCCGTTGGGTTCAGGGCTCCGGGATATAACATAAGTCCTCAGGTTCTAAGGGTTCTCGAGCAGAATAGTTTTCTTTATGATGCATCGGTGATGCCATCTTTCTTTTATCATATATCAAAATATATGCTCATAAAAATGAAAAGACTGAGAGGAAAAAAATCGAAATCTTCCGTATCTTTTTTCGGGAACATGCGAAAAAGTTCAAAACCTATTTTTAATTTTAAAGGGAGTTCCATTACGGAGCTTCCTATAAGTACCGTGATGTTTCCTTTTGGTTTCCCCATGCTGGGTACCGCCTTGATATGTTTCCCCTCATGGCTTGTAAAATTAATGCATTCAAGAGCTTCTTCACTTGACTATGTTTCAATGGAATTTCACGGCATAGATCTGTGCCACATTGAAGATCATGTCTCTTTTTCAGTTCTTTCGGGGAAGCAGCCGGACATTTCTATTTCGCTGGAGAGGAAGATAACTCGTTTAAAAGAGGCTGTGAAATTCTACAAAAAACAGGGTTTTTCCTTTAAAACTCTGTCTTCCGTATGTTGTGACAAAGGATTTTAATTATGAAAAACAGAAAAGAGGGTTTTCTTGCTGAACTTTATGAACGCAGAGGAGGAATAAAATACGGAATAGGCCGTGTTGAATCCGCTTTTAAAGATATATTCAGGCGACAAATTCCCGTTTATCATGTTGCCGGAACAAACGGAAAAGGAACGGTTGTTTACGCCATAACACAGATGCTCAGAAATCAGGGTTTTAAAACTGCTTCTTTCATATCACCGCATATAATTGATTATAATGAGCGTATTCTTTATGAGGGCCGTAAAATAACTGACGAAGAACTTATGTTGACGGCCGAAGAGGTGAAAAAAGATACGAATAACTTTGATGAACTGAGTTTTTTTGAAGTGACTTTCATACTGGCCTGGCGTTTTTTTGAAAACATGTCTGTTGATCGTGTGGTTCTTGAGGTGGGGCTCGGAGGGCGTCTCGATGCAACCAATGTCATAAACTGGCCGAAAACGGATGTTATAACTTCCGTGGGGCTTGATCATACGAGAATTCTCGGGAGTACTGTTTCTGAAATAGCTGCCGAAAAAGCAGGAATAATAGGCAGAGGAGATAGAGTTTTTGTGGGAGAAATGCCTTGGGAAGCTGAAAAAGAGGTTCTTTATGCGGCTGAAAAAAGGGAAGCCCTGGAATGTTTTACTTATAAAGATTTCTCTGAAAATATAAATTTTAAGTCTTCCGATATACCGGAAACGCTGCGTAAAAATACAGCTATTGCAGAGTTTGCCGTAAACAGAAGCGAAGGATTAAGAAGTTTTCTTAATCCTGAAGAGTTAAAATTGCCCGGTCGCTGGGATTTTATAGATCGAAAAGTTGTGGTGGATGTCGCTCACAATATTCCGGCAATGAAAGCACTTGTTTCTTCCATAAAATCTTTTGACATGAAAGTTGTTGTTCTTTTCGGTGTCCTTCGGGACAAAGATGCTGTTAGGATGCTTACTGTACTTTCGGAGGTTGCTGAATCAGTTTTTGTTATTACGCTGGATGTTTTTGCTGACAGAGGATGCAGAGCAGAGGACCTTGTTGAAATGGCTGAGCAGTCTGAAGTTGAATGTCCGGTTGTTTCCGGGGGTGCTTCTGAAAAAACAATGTCTAAAGCCCTTAATTTTGCGAAAAAAAGAGACATACCGCTGCTTGTAACGGGAAGCTTTCATACGGTTGAAAAATTTATTTTATGGTATGAATCATGAACAGGGTTGTGCTGCTTTCTTTTTCAGGCATGATGATATTTGCTGTTTTTTTAATTTTTTTTATGTCGGTATCCGAAAACTCTTTTATGAATTTTTCATTTTTACTTGGAATGCTTCTTTTGTTTGTTATGTGGAGTGTTTTTGTTATTCTTCTGTTTTTTATGGGGAAGCCCGCCGTTTTAGGTGATACCATCGGAAGTTATGAAATGGTCACTGTGGCCGGTCAGGGTCGTTTCCCGCGAAAATGGCTGAGCTGTTCTCTTGTTTTAAAAAACAGTTATATTATTCTTTGTGTTTTTGGCAGGGAAAAAAGCAGACTTTCTGTGGCAGATATCAAAAATGTAGTTTTATCCGAAGGAGTTCTTTCAGTTATCTCAGATAATCTGAGGTATGAACTGCATTCGGGGGTGGATGCCGGTGAAGAAAAAAAGAGATTGTTTGAAAAAATAATGGAAGGAAATAATGAAGGTCAGAACCATATATCTGAATAATTTTCTCATAATAAAAAAAGCTTCTGTGGATTTTCATCCCGGTGTAAATGTCATAACAGGAGAAACCGGTAGTGGAAAATCGCTGTTTGTTTCTGCTTTCAACCTTCTTCTCGGGAAAAGGGCGTCTTCTGATTTTGTGGGGAAATGGGGAAAGCGAGGAGAGGTCTCTGCGATTATGGATATTTCAGAAAATTTCCGAATTATAAAAGAGTTGTGTAAGCGGGATCTTCTTCATGAAGATGAGTCACGAATAATAGTGAGAAGATCCATAGGTTCCCGTAACATGTGCTTTATAAATGATTCTCCTGTCTCCTTGCAGACTTTGAAATCAATAATGGAAGGCAGCATGGAGATAAGTTCCCAGTTTGAAAGCAGGGAGCTTTATCGAAGAGACTATCAGACAAGAATACTCGATACTCTTTCCGGTTCGGTTCAATTGTTTGAGGAGTATGTTAAAGTTTATGAAAAGATATCTTCCGTTGAGGGTAAAATAAAAAAATTGGCTTCTGCCGATGAACCCGGAAGGAGAGATTATCTCTCTTATCAGATATCGGAAATAGAGCGGCTTGATATCCGTCCGGGAGAGGACAGAGAGCTGGAATCAAAAGTTTCCATGAGAGAGAATGCTAAAAAAATACAAGATCTTCTTGCAGAGTTTTCTGTAAGTATGGAAGAGTCTTCGGGGATACTTGAAACAGCTTCAGGATTGTCTGCAGAACTTTCTGAATATATGGATTCTTTTACAGATATTGCCAAAAGGGTTGAATCCGCTTGTCTTGATATGAAAGATATTTCAAGGTATGCAGCTCAGCAGCGGACAGATTTTGATGAAGATATCCCCGATGAGTCTGTGGTCGATCGTTTTGATTCTATAAACACACTTTGCATGAAGCATGCTGTCAACAGTGTAGAAGAGCTTTTGTGCCACAGAGATTCCATGGCAAAAGAGATATGTAAATTGGAAAAGATACCGTTTGAAATTAAAAAATTGCAAAAAGAAGCAAAAGAGATTGCTGAAAATCTTTCTGAAAAAGCTTCAGAACTTCATGTAAGGCGTGTTAAAGCAGCATCAGAACTTGATAAACGGCTTACGGATTATCTGGAACAGTTTGGAATGCGTCATGTGAAATTCAGAACGAAGGTGGAAAAAGTTTCCGAGGCGGGCCCCACAGGTTGCGATGAAGTCAAATTTACAATAAATACCACAGGTGGCGGAGATATGCGTTCACTTAAAGCTCTTTCAGGTGGTGAACTGTCCCGTTTTCTTCTCTCTTTGAAACTTATTGACAACGAACAGGGTAAAATATTGCTCTTTGATGAAATAGATGCGAATATAGGAGGTGAAGTTGCCCGTGAGGCTGCCCGGGAGATAAAAAGAAACGCCGGAAGCAACCAGGTTTTTGTTGTAACTCATTTTCCGCAGACAGCCGCAGTGGGAGACAGACATTTTGTCATCAAAAAAACCGAAGGTGATGAGGTTATGTCAGTTTTAAGAAATGTTCAAGGAGAAGAAAGAGAAGAGGAGCTTGCCAGAATGCTGGGTGATTCAGGAGGAGATGAACAAAAATTAGCGGCACGGAAATTACTCGGGAGGAAAATGTGAGTGAAAATAAAAGAATCGCTGTCACAATTCCCACTTACAATGAAAAAGATACCATTGTTCCGATTATGGAAGAGGTTCATAAAAATCTTCCGCAGGCAGAAATTCTTGTTGTGGATGATAACTCTCCTGATGGAACATCCGAAGTGGTCAGAAACTTCATAAGGAAGCATGATTTTGTTGAACTGCGTTTGAGAAAGAAAAAAGAGGGACTTGGCAGAGCCTATGTTGACGGATTTTCTTATCTGATTGAAAAAGGGTTTGGTCTTGTTTTTCAGATGGATGCTGATTTTTCGCATGACCCTCGTTATCTCCCTGAAATGTTGGGAAAAATAAAAGACGGAGCCGATGTTGTAGTAGGTTCTCGTTATGTTTCCGGTGGAGGCACAGAAAACTGGAGTCTGTTGCGTCGTTTTATTTCACGGGGAGGAAGCTTCTATGCATCTACTGTGCTTGGTCTTAAAGTAAAAGATGTTACTGCCGGATATAAATGCTGGAAAGCCGATGTTCTAAAAGATATCATCGCTACAGAGCTTCTTCTTTCCGGTTTCGGATTTCAGATAGAGATGGCTTTTCGAACAAAAATTTCAGGTGCTGTGGTCAGGGAAGTGCCGATAGTTTTTCCAGACCGGGAAATTGGAGAGTCTAAAATGAGCGGTTCTATCTTTAAAGAAGCGTTGTTTGGTGTCTGGAAACTGAGATGTGAAGGTAAAAAAATTCTTGAAAAATGAATTATAACTTGAAATAAAAGCTGTAATGCTGTACATTATCTACATTGTAAAGAGAAGTGGAGATGAAAATGTATAAAAGAGTCCTGTTGAAATTGAGCGGAGAAGCATTAATGGAAAAGGGAAAAGGTAACCCTGTGAACCCGGCATTTTTAAGCTATCTTGCTGAAGAAATAAAAGTTCTTGTTGAAAATTCTGTGGATGTTGCTGTTGTTGTTGGCGGTGGCAATATATATAGAGGGATGAGGGATGGTGAAAAAAGCGGAATAGATCGTGTTGACGGTGATTACATGGGAATGATGGCGACGGTTATAAATTCCCTTGCACTAAAAAGTGCTTTTGAAAACAGAGGAGTTAAAGCCCGCGTAATGTCGGCTATTCCCATAAACACCATAGCAGAACCATATATAAGGGGAAAAGCTCTTAAGCATCTTGATAAAAAAAGAGTTGTTATATTTGCCGCAGGGACGGGGAATCCTTTCTTTACTACAGATACGGCGGCGGCTCTCCGTGCTTCGGAAATAAATGCGAATCTTCTCATAAAAGCTACAAGGGTTGATGGCCTTTTCAGCAAAGACCCTGAAAAATATGAAGATGCAGAATTTATTGATCGTATAACTTATCGCGAAGCCATTAACAGAGGTTTGAAAATCATGGATACTTCCGCTATATCTCTTTGCGAAGAAAACGGAATTCCGGTGAAAATAATAAACATTCATAAAAGCAGAAATATTCTGAATGCTGTAAAAGGCGAAAATGGCGGCAGTTATATCTACACTGAAAACAAATAGAACGGAGGAAAGAATGTTAGATCAGAACTCTTTTTTTAATGAACTTTTAAAGGATTTTGACAAATCCATTAAAAGCTTTAAAAGCGAAATTTCACGATTTCGCACCGGTAAGGCATCTCCCTTGCTCCTTGACGGAGTGGAGATCGATTATTATGGAGTCAACACACCGCTTAAACAGGCTGCTACAATATCTGTTCCGGAGCCGAGACTTCTTCTTGTACAGCCCTTTGATAAGTCTCAGCTTGAAAACATAGAAAAAGCCATATTGAATGCGAATCTGGGCTTTAACCCGATTAATGACGGTGTATCCATAAAAGTTCCTGTTCCGGCACCCAATGAAGAGAGAAGAAAGGATATGGCGAAAAAACTCAACGCACTTCTCGAACAGTTCAGGGTCAGTCTTAGAAATATAAGGCGGGACGGACTCGATGAACTTGCAATGTACAAAGAAGAAAAAGAGATAACTGAGGATGAAGAAAAAAGATGCTCGGAAAAGATCCAGAGTCTCTTGAAGGAAAAAACAGCGGAACTTGAGGCTGTTGCAGAAGAAAAAGAAAAAGAGATACTTAACAAGTGATAATTCTATGACTATTATGAGAGAATAAAAATGTCTGATTATGTATTGGGTATAGACTTGGGAACATCCACAACATCGGTTTCTGTTTATAAAGACGGAATCCCTCACAAAGTTCCCCTTCCGGGAGAAGAGTCCTATGCAATGGCCTCCGTTGTTTCTTTTGGAGAAAACGGAGAGGTGATGACAGGAACAGCGGCCAAAGAAAACAGAAAAAACGCCATTGAGACGACCATAAGTTCAATAAAACGAATAATAGGGAAAAAGTTTTCTGACAGTGATACCCAACAGCATATAAAAGATTTTCCTTATAAAGTTGTTTCAGGTGATAATGATGCTGTTGAAGTGGAAGTGCATGGAAAAAGATACTCACCTCAGGATATATCTTCATATTTGTTGCAAACAGTTAAACATGCGGCTGTGAAACATATTCGGGAAGAGATTTCCGATGCTGTTATTACTGTTCCTGCTAATTTCAATGATATTCAAAGAAGAGCCACGAGAGATGCCGGGAAATTGGCGGGTCTCAATGTTCTTCGCATTGTGAATGAACCCACTGCGGCGGTTCTGGCTTACGGACTGGGGGAAAATCTTCATGAAAAAATAGCTGTATTTGATTTCGGGGGAGGAACTTTTGACATTTCTATTCTCGAAGTTTCTGATGATTTTTTCACAGTTCTATCTTCAGAAGGTGATTCATATCTTGGAGGTGACGACATAGACAATGCTCTGGTTCAGTTTTTTATTGCCGACATAGAGCAGGAGTATGGTGTTGAACCCGACTATGATGAAAAAACAATGACAATGCTTACCATTGAAGCTGAACGCATAAAAATAGAACTCACAGAAAGCAGAAGTATCTCCGTACTAATAAAAAACATAGTACCTTCAAAAGAGGGATATCTCGATTATGAGCGAAACATAAGCCGGGAGCTTTTTAATCAGATTATTCATCCGATAGTGGAAAGAGCTTTTGATATATGTAGAAAAGCCATTGACGGAGCATATATATCAATGAATGAAATAGATTCCGTCGTACTTGTTGGTGGAACTACGAAAATCCCTTATATACAGCAACAGGTCAGAAGGTTTTTCAAAAGAGACCCCTACAGAGGTATAGAATCGGAAATTGTAATTTCCATGGGTGCTTCTATTCTCGGTCATTCATTGCAGAGTGAATTTCGTGAAAATAAGCCGGTTCTGCTTGATGTTGTTCCTCATTCGTTTGGTGTCGGTACTGTGGGAGATTATCTCGACATTCTTGTTGAAAAAAACGAGGCTCTTCCCATAGAGAGGAAAAGTGTTTTTACAAATGCCAACGATAATCAGACGGAAGTTCGTGTGGATGTCTACCAAGGTAACAGCAGTAAAAAAAGTGAATCAAATAAAATAGGAGAGATTATTCTAACAGACCTGCCTCTCGCCAAACGCGGTGAAATAAAAATAGAGGTGAAGTTTGAAGTTGACACTGACGGTGTTCTGAATGTAAGTGCTGTGGATTTGAAAACTGGAAAAAGTCAGAAAATTCAATTAAATATACTTGGACTGGAGTGATTTATGAAACCTAAGATACTTGTTGCCATGAAAAATGAAAAATACAGAAAAGGGATCTATGACTTTCTCTCCAGAAAAATTCCCGAAGCGGAAATAACTGCCATAGAGAGCACCCGTGATTTTATTCCGATGAAGAAAAATTTTTCCGTTTATATAATATCCTCTCTTTTATCGGACGGCATATGGCTCAAGATTGCCAATATAGTTGAAAAAAAAGATAGAATAATAGTCATAGCACTTAAAAGTGGTCCCGAATTGTCTGAAAGCATTGTAAAAAAAAGGGGGGTGAGCTATCTTTTTTCCATACCTCTCAACAGTGGTGAGCTTTTGAAAGCTGTCAGACAAATCATTGACCATAACAATAAAAACCCGGAAATACCGGATATCATAACTAAAAAAATTCAGGATCGGATAGAAAAATTCTATAATGCTCTTGATCGCTGGAACTATTATGAACTTTTGAAATGCGGTGAAAATTCCTCTTTCGAAGATGTTAAAAAAAAGTATATGCAGTTGGCAAGGCATTTCCATCCTGACAAATTCAGAAAAACGGCTCCTGATATACGATCAAAAGTTTATGCTGTAGCCAAAAGGCTTAATGAGGCATATTCGGTTCTTTCCAATAAAAACAGAAGAAATATATATGATGAAGAGTTGAGGAAAAATCCGCTCAACATAAGATTTGATTTTCAGAAAAAAGTGGGG
>JAWOGE010000212.1:0-3840 GCA_046497165.1 bacterium
TACTACGGTTCGGATCCGGCTGTTCTTGCGGAAAGAGAAGTTTCTGAAGCCGATCTTTCAAATCCGCGAATTCTTCTTGTTGCAGGTTTAGGCACGGGGCATAATTTATCGTTTTTTCTTAATAAGTTTTATAAGCCTGACACAACGAAACATATTGTAGCAATTGAAAAAAACTTAGACATTCTTTGTGCGGCATTAGATATCACGGATTTTTCTGATTTCATAAAAAGGGGGCTCCTTTCTTTCGTAAGCGGAGTACCTTACAGAAATCTTTACAACGCTCTTTTTCAGTACTGCATGCGTCATAATGATGTGAAACTGATGGCAAAATCTGTAGCTCTGCTACCCTCATCCACCGCTCTCAAAAATGATAGAGATTACTATGTAAACTCGGTCAAATACTTTCGCCAGGCTTTGAATCAGGTTCTTAAAAATTACGGAAACAGTCCGGAAGATTCTCTCTGGGGACTTGAAAATCTTCTTTCCAACATAGGCGATACTGTTTCATATCCCGGGATTATAGACCTGAAAGGTCTTTACAAAGGCAAAACAGCCGTCCTCGTTGCAGCGGGACCTTCTCTGTCAAAAAACATTCATCTGTTGAAAGACATGGAAGACAAAGTTTTTATAATATGTGTCGATACAGCTCTAAAAATACTGCTTAAAAACAACATTGTTCCTCATATGGTGACATCCATAGAAAGAGGAATCTCCACTCTGAACTACTATAAGGATCTTGAAGAATATGGTGAAAACCTTAAAAAAATATATTTCGCTCCCGCCACCATTGTACGAAAAGAGATTTATGACAAATGTGTGAGAGAGTACGGCATGAAAGCTGTTATTGTCTACCGTAATTTTGCACATTACAAATGGATAGGTGTGGACAAAGGGATCATATCTTCCGGCAAATCTTCGGCAAACCTTGCTTTCAACATGCTCCATACAATGGGTTTTTCCAAAATTATACTGGCGGGTCAGGATCTGGCTTTCGGAGAAGAGGAACAAACTCATGTAAGTGGAGCAGATCACTCCATAAAAGGCATGAAAAAATCTCCCAAAATCAAAAAAACAATGTGGGTTGAAGGCAATTACAAAGAAAAAATCAAAACCATAGAAACCTGGTATCATTTTAAAAGATATTACGAAAATGATATCTCAGGATATTCCGGAACGGTTATAAATGCCACAGAAGGCGGGGCAAAAATCGAAGGAGCAATCCTCATGCCTCTTAAAAAAGCTCTGGAAAAATATTCTGAACCCTCTTGTGATATCCGAGAACCTGTTAAAAATGTTTTCAATAGTTTCAATATCGAAAAGATAAACAGAGATATGGAAATCGTCAGAGAAATAATTGAAAAAACCATCTCATTCTGTAATAAAATCTCCGAAGATTGTCTGCTGGGAGAAAATAAAATCACAAATTTCAAAAACGAACTGAATGAGATTACCCGTGGGAAAAATATTGCTTTCAAAGAACTCAGTTCAGAATGGCTTAAAGGATATACAAAATCTCTGGAAAAAATAAAAACCGATATGCTTGAAAATAAAATGTTTTTTCTTTTCCTCATGCATATAGTTCAATCTTATGTAATTCGCTCAGAAATAACCATAAACGATCTCCCTTCGCATTACTCTCATCCCAATGAAATAAGTGCCGCATATCTTAAAATCATGTCAGAATGGTTTCCCACCATTAGAAAATTAACTTTAATATCAAAAAAACATCTTGTGAATGCCCTCAAAAACCTTGAAAAGCGTGAAGAATCACTTAACAAAATCGCCATGTAAAAAGAGAAAACTTCAACTGCCCTATGTGCTAATATAGTTGTCGCCTCAAACTTAGGAGGAAGACATGCAGTATTCAAATTCGATCAGACATGGAATTTTGAAAAAGGTTTTAGGTCCTGAAAGTAAAAGTATCCGGAGTATGAGCAAAGAGAGTGGAGTTTGTGAGCAGACAATAAGAAACTGGAAAAAAGCGGTAAAAAGATCAATGTCGTGGGTGGAGGAGTAGTTAAAAGCGGACATTTCTACTTTGCTCCGAGAGTTTGTTCGTACTGATTTCCAAATAATCAAATAGCAGGTCGAAAAAAAGATTTTCAGGACATAACTTTCAGACAGAGTTCTTTCAGTTTGTAACAATATAAGGGGGTAGATATTATGAAGATGATCATTTTTTTGCTGACAGTACTTTTAGTTGCATCATGTGGAGAAGAGACTCCCTGCAATTGTAATTGTGACAATACCGAATCAGAACGCCCGGACCGTTTTGACGATTCTATAGAAGATGAGCCTGTTGAAGAACAAAATGATCAGGAGGCTGTTGATCAGGAATTTGAAGAGGAAAATGATGACAAGGAAGTGCCTGATGAAGATTCTCCGGATGAATCTGTTGAAGAAAGCACCGGCGACGAAGCAGATTTTGTAGTTGATGAAGAGGGTGGAAATAAAACACCTCCGGAACCAGTTGAAAATGGCGGAAATCTTGGTGACAAACTGCTTGAAAGTGCTATGAACTGGTTTATAAATTCAGGGTTTATATTTGAAAAAGGTGAGGTTTTCTCAATAAGTTATTCTGATGGGTACAATATAAATTTTGAAATTACAAGAGATCAGGCTCGTGAGCTTTTGCCGGATAATATCAGACCTGTTAAACTCAAAATTCTTGAAAATGAGGATGAGCCGAAATACTACATCTCTTTATACCTTGCAGGTATGGAGTCAAGTGATGCGATGGAACGGGCTGATGTTTTCACTTATGGCATGGATCATAATGATGAGCTAACTATGTTTTTTCTTGCAGGTATTATGGAACTTCCAGACAGAATAAAAAACAGCGAAATGCAGATGGACATGTTTGAAAGAGTTCTGGACCATATGGCAAAAGACTCCCGTACAGGTGAAGCAGCATACCCGCATTATTACTCAGACAATATATCTTCAGATGAAGATACACTCATAATTACCTATGAAGATGCAAGAGTTGAGCTGAAAGGATGTGAACCATTAACTGTTGACAACCGCTTCAGCCTCGCTTTTGTACTGGTTAACAGTCAGATATACAGAACTGATATTGATAGAAATGTTAACTACTTCAATCAGAGTTTCATTAATGCCAAAGTCGAGGAAAAAGATCTGTATTGTGTTGAAGTTGAAAACTCTGAGAAGTTTCATCCAATGCTGAAAAAAGAGAACCTTATATCTGTTCAGCGTTACGGCAGCAAAAACAGACAAATCAGGTGGTATTTTGAAATGTAATGGAGTGGAGTTGATATGTTGAAAATTATTGTTGCGATTCCTATTTTTCTCATTATTTCCTGTGATACCAACAAAAATCTAACAGAAAACCGGAATAATGTTGTGCATGAACAGGCAGACTCCGTTGATGAAGATATGAATGAAACACCGGACAGCATATATGAAGAAGAAATCATAGAAGCGGAAACCGTAGAGCAGGAAGCATCAGACGATGATACTGTTGAATTTGTGGAGTATCAGGAAGAAGTTGCAGATTTTGATATCACAGATTACGATGAGACTGAGGAATCAAGTGATGTGACAGGTGAAGTGAACGATTTTGAGTTTTTCCTTGAAGGAAACAATGATTGTTATATGATGCAGGCATATTTTCCAAAAGCTATATTGGAGGAAACACTTCCAAAAAACCTTACACTTCCTAAGGATATTGATATGAAGCTTTATTATCCTGAAACAGAGTTGAAGGAAGATTTTCATCCGTTCATTGCGAGCTTTTGTCATGGTTCCGATATCCATGATATTCTCACAAAACAGAGCGTTCCTGAGCAAGAAGAGCTTATGTTTTTGTTTCCGGTCGTC
>JAWOGE010000300.1:0-15396 GCA_046497165.1 bacterium
AAACTCTATGAAATCCGCTGAGTTGGGATCCTTGGCATGCAGATTCTTCGTTATCGCCGCCGTCAGCGTCGTCTTTCCATGATCCACATGGCCTATGGTCCCTATGTTTACATGCGGTTTCGTCCTCTCAAACTTCTCTTTAGCCATCGTCTCCCCCTTTGATTATTGTTGAACAACGATAATTTCAATTCTCTTTTTCAACGCTGTCTGCTTTCGGCAATGGAGCCCACGACCGGATTTGAACCGGTGACCTCATCCTTACCAAGGATGCACTCTGACCGCCTGAGCTACGAGGGCCCACCGAAAATGGAGCGGGAAACGAGATTCGAACTCGCGACCCTTAGCTTGGAAGGCTAATGCTCTAGCCAGCTGAGCTATTCCCGCTCTCAAAAAAATGGTGGAGGGGAGAGGATTTGAACCTCTGTAGGCATATGCCGGCAGATTTACAGTCTGCTCCCTTTAACCACTCGGGCACCCCTCCACAATGGAGCTAGCGAAGGGATTTGAACCCCCAACCTACCGATTACAAGTCGGTGGCTCTACCAATTGAGCTACGCTAGCAGTCATAAAGTTCAAGTCGCCAAACAGCAAAAAGCAATGGGAAATATACACAGCTCATATTTGTTGTCAAGAAAATTATCTGATATTTTTTATCTTTCCTTATATACATCTATAGAAAAAACACTGAAAAAACAATTTTTTTATGTGATTTGTTCAGCAGCTGTAATAAAATTTTAACAAAAATCCTTTCTATTCTTGACAAAAAAAGATTTACGACTAAACTTCCCATAAATTGTTGTTTACAACACAGAGTTTACCTAATTTTTGTTTTTTGTTAATTTTTAGAGAGGTTTTGAAATGAAGAGAATTTTTATGCTTTTATTAATCACGCTTTTTGCTGTCGCAATTACAACCACAGGTTGTGGCGATGATGGTGGTGACAATGGTGACACCGGCAACACCGGCAACACTGGGAACACCGGCGACACTGGCGACACTGGCAACACGGGGAACACAGGAGACTCCGGAAACACCGGTGAAGAAGAAACATGCAATCTCACAGAAGACTTTCTTGATGCCGGCGACTATGACATGTATTTTACCATGAAGATGGTCGGGGAAATTTTTGATGTAGGCGTTTACGATGGATCACAGGAATCTTTTTACACTGAATGGTCTCTCAAAACTCCGGAGTACACCATAACATCAGCTACGACACAACTCAATCCCAACGGAACATATATCAGCCAGGACGAGATGATCTTTGCAATTGTAACCAACGACCAGCCTTTATATGTTCCTGAAGAAATTACTTCACAGGCACAAATTGATGCTCTTGTGGGAGAAACCATAGCTCTCGGCTCTGTTCAGACACAGATAGGTATGCAGAAAGCATTTCTTGACGGTTTGAAAAACAATCCCGGAGAGCTCGAAGGAGAAATAACAGACGACGGTGCTCATCATGCTCCTTTTGCTGCACAGACCAGCGTTATAGACACCGTTTTTCAGGGAACTCTCACAGCTGAGGGTATGATTGAAGATGTTAAAGTTCGCAGAAACTGCTACGCCGGTGTTAATGCTTTCTCTGATGGTGCAAACATGGAAGAACTTCTCATTACCGACATGGAAGGCGGAATGGAAGGCTGTCTCTGGGAAAATGACAACTTCGGTGTGGGCGAAGATCTTGAAATGCAGTTTGTTTCCAAGCTCACAAACGATGAAGAGATCATGCAGGCCATGGGGCTTGAAGCAGCATGTACATGCTACGACGGCAATGGAGAAAACCCCGATGATCCGACTGCAAATGTAATAGACTGTGACGATTTTAAAGTTCCCGAATGTTTCAAAGATGACGACTGTGACGGAACAGCCACATGTAACATAGACCCCGAAAGTCTTGACTATGCTCAGTGTATCGGTGGCGATGAAGATCTTTTCACAGTTACTTATGACGCAAACGATGAAAATGCAACCGGCGATGTTCCTGTGGATGACAATGAATATGCAGAAGGTGACGAAGTTACCGTTCTCGGTCAGAGTGACCTCGCTCTCGAAGGATACACTTTCGAAGGCTGGAACACTGCAGATGACGGATCAGGAGACACACACAACGAAGGCGACACTTTCGACATGGGTACTGAAAATGTGACTCTCTATGCTGTATGGACTGCAATTCCGACCTATTCTGTTATTTATGACGGTAACGGCAACGATATCGGAACAGGTCCTGATGATCCCGCCGACTATGTCGAAGGTGACGATGCAACTGTACTCGGAGTATCTGATCTCGAAAAGTTCGGCTATGGTTTCGATGCCTGGAACACTGCAGATGACGGATCAGGAGACATATACGAGGAAGGTGATGATTTGCCTATCGGCACAGAAGATGTTACTCTTTTCGCTCAATGGATTGCAGCTACAAATACATACAATGTCAACTACCACGGTAACGGTAACGATGATGGCGGTGCTGCAGAATTCAGTGACCCCAATGATTATGCTGAAGGCAATACTGTGACCGTGCTCGATCAGGGTACTTTCACAAAAACAGATTGCACTTTCGACGGCTGGAACACTGCAGATGACGGCAGTGGTACTGACCGTGCAGTAGATGCTACCTTTACTATGGCAACAAACCATGTTGATCTCTATGCTGTTTGGGACTGCCCTCTTAAATAATGACCCGTATTTTTCCAAACTGATTTTACAGGGCCCTTCACGGGGCCCTTTTTTTTGCTTGATTTTCTATTTTTAATCCGTTATACTTTTTTCGAACTGTTTCAAGGGCTGTTTTTATGGACAAAAGAAAAAGAGTTGTCAGGCTTTACAGAGATATAGAAAAATACATAAAACAGGAATCTCTTCCTCTTAGT
This sequence comes from bacterium, assembly GCA_046497165.1. Lineage (GTDB taxonomy): Bacteria > UBP6 > UBA1177 > UBA1177 > JAWOGE01 > JAWOGE01. The sequence goes on from JAWOGE010000300.1 coordinate 2,874, forward strand.
GCAAAGAAGTTTCTTCTGAACAAATACTATCTCACCTCTAAAAAGCTGAGACTGAGTAAAAACACCATAAAAGATATCGATTATTCAGTTTTCAGGCAGATAAAAAACAGATTTTCGGAGCGTATAAAAAACTCTTTCATCTCAACACTTTCCATAACCCACATCTTAACTCTTCCTTCTGAAAATGTTGTTTATTTTGAAGATCCCTTTTCAATAAGAAACGCAAAAATGCTTTTTCTTTCCGACAAAATTACTCTTCCCGAAAAATCGGAAACAAAAAGTCAGCTTTTCTTTTCCTTTACAAAAGAGATCCCTGAAAGCCCTTTTAAATCAATATCTTTCTACCCTTTTTCCCGAAAAGAGCTCATATCCACATCCATGCAGTCAACAATATTCGACGCCATAAAAGAGGAAGATTTCAATATCAGAGTAAACCCAAAATTTTTTGACTGTATTTTTTTCGAAGCTTATCTTTCCTCCTCTCCCGAAACTGACACAACAGTTCTACGAAACATAAACACTCTGCTGAAAGATAACGGCACTCTGTATCTTCTGACACGGAGCAATTTTCTGTCCTCAAACTCCAACAAAAAAATCAAAAAAGAGCTTTATTCTCTTTTTTCCATATCTTCCGTCACCGTTGAAAGCAAAAACTTTTCTATTCTCACTTTAAAAAAGAAAGATTTTCCACAGGAATCCAATATAAGCATTATAAATAAAAAACAGGATTCTTCTGCTGTTATCCCGAGAAAAAGACTGATTGCCAACAACCTTCTGAATTTTCGCGAGGATATTACAGAAGAACGCTACAATCTCATAAAAAAAATAGAAGAACAGAGCACCCATCTATCCGGGGAACTCTTTAACTTTTTTCTCGGAATGTTCAGAGCTCCGGGGAAAAAACTTAATATTGACTCTCTACGCAAAAACAATCACTACAAACCGCTCATCACTTCAAAGGATATAACTCCCTTCGAGCAGCCCCAAAACTCCAACTGGATTCTACTTGAAAAAGATAAGTTTTTCACCATACCTCCTCAGGAACTTTTTACAGGAAAAAAAATTGTACTCCGCTATCTTTCGGTTAAACCAGTATTTGCCATAGACAGATCCGGCATGTATTTTTTAAGTGACATAGCCGCCATAAAACCTTCTTCGGAAAAACTTGACATTGAGTATGCTGTGGCCTACTTCAACTCTAAGGTCATAAAGTTTTATTACGACCACCTTTTCCCCCATCATACAAAATTTCTCAAAAAGAATTTCAATCAGATACCCTTTATTCTTCCTGGAAAAAACATTCAAAAAATAATCAGAGAATGCGTATCTGAACTCGGACACATGCAGACATCGCTTCCTATAAAAAAACTGGAAAACGGAAAACTCACCGAATCCATAGAACGAAAACTGGAAGGATATCTATACCAACTTTTCAAACTCAATCAGGAAGAACAGAAAATTATCGAAAGGTATCTTTCCTCATGACTCACCCTTTTTTCCAGAAATCCCGAGCCTCTTTTATAAGCCTAATGAGCAATAAAGTAAAAAAAGAAGGCGGCATAAACTGTGCTCAGGGAATTCCCGGTTTTTCTCCTCCTTCAAAACTGCTTTCACTTCTCGGTGAATCCGCCGGAAAACCTTTTCATCAATATGCCCCGGGAAGAGGACTGGAAAAATTAAAAGAAAGAATCTGTAACTCTGTTCTCAAAGAATCCTCCCCGAAAAACATTATAATCACCAACGGTGCAACCGAGGCTGTTTCACTTGTCTACCAATACATCTCAATGCTGAAACCGAAAACTACAGCTCTTGTTTTTGATCCACCCTACGAATCCCACCGATATCTTCCACTTCTTCACGGGCACAATCTAATATCTTTTTCCCGGAAAAAATCTGAAGCTCCTGATTTTAACAGACTCGAAAAAATCTTTGTTGAAAAAAACATTACCATGGCATTTCTGGCTTCCCCGGGAAATCCTCATGGTCTTATATGGTCTTCAGATGAAATATCGACACTTATCAATCTTTGCAAAAAACATAACATATTTTTGATACTTGATGCTGTATATCGTGAAATTTATTTCGATTTAAAACCTTCTTACCCTTTTTCCATTTTTCATCCCGGCGTTTTTTATGTGGATTCCTTTTCAAAAATGCTTTCGGTAACCGGCTGGCGTATAGGTTTTATTCACGCACATGAATCACATATTTCCGCCCTTGCAAATATACACGATTACACAGGACTCAGTACAGCTTCAATACTTCAGCATGTCATTTCAGAATATCTGAAAAACCCCGGAAACATAAAAACATACACAGAAAGAATAAGAAAAAAAAGCGGAAACTCCTTTAAAGCAGCAGCAGACATTTTAAAAAAAGCAGGCTGTTTTATTCCACCCACACACGGAGGATATTTCATATGGGCAAAACTTCCGCCACCTTATTATGACGGGGTTGAATTTGCAGAAAAGCTTTTCGCCGAAGAAGCCGTAGCAGTAGTTCCCGGAATACATTTTTCACCCGAAGCAAATCAGTTCATACGAATCAACATTGCACAGGAAACAGATGAAATCATAGAAGCAGCCTGTAGAATATCATCTTTTATCACTACCTGATTCAGATTGCAGAAGTCTCTATGTTGTTGTCCCTATATGCTCCAATAATTTGATGGCGAAATTTTCTATTGTATTTTCGGTTACTTTATTGTTCATTATTGTTCCCGCCTGTATCCTTGCCGATAATTTTTTTAATTTCTTCATCAAAATCAGAAATGTACTTTTTATCTTGTATGACCCGGAATTTATCGTATTCGGCCTCGGCTTTTATTTTAGCTTCCAGGGCTGAGATTTTCCCTTTATCCAACAGTATGGGATAATCTGAAAGTGCCAGGAATTTGTCTAAAAACTGAACCCAGTCTTTCATGTTAGTAACAATACCCCGACGGGCCCGGTTTTCAGCAAGATCAAGATAGGCGGAGACTATTCTTTCCAGTTCTTTAAGATGTTCCTGGTTCAGGTAGTTCTTGGCAATGGGCACATCGGATTTAAGAATTTTTCCACCAGGTGCATTCTTCCAGCTCTTTAAGCCCATGTATATTTTTTGAGCATCGGCTTCGGTATAAATTATCTCCGCTGCCGTTTTACCCTGTATGGCCCAATGCATTTTGTTTTGTACTGTAGCAAAAAATTCTTTGGTGGTATCATCATTTCTATCGTAATCGGCTGAAAGGGCGTAGATATCGGTGATTTTCTGGTAAAGTCTCCGTTCACTGAGACGGATTTCACGGATCCGCTCCAAAAGTTCATCGAAATAGTCCTGCCCAAAGTGTTTGATCTGCTTAAGGCGTTCATCATCCATTGCAAAACCTTTGATGATGTATTCGTGGAGGATTTCCGTAGCCCACTTACGAAATTCGATGGCACGGTGGCTATTGACCCGATAACCAACAGCAGTAATAGCACGAAGATTATAATACATCACCTCTTTCTGCTGGGTTTTTCCCTCTATGGCACCATGTTGCGTGGTTAGTGCAAATTTTGCACATACCACTTGCTCGTCCAACTCTCCTTCTTCAAAGATATTTTTCAGATGTCTTGAGATTACGCTTCGGTCTTTCTGAAACAGTTGAGCAATGAGTTTCTGACTTAGCCATAGGGTTTCATCGTGAAAATAGACATCGATGTTGACTTTACCGTCAGCGGTTTTGAATAGAACGAAGTTGGGAAATTTTTCCGGGAGGTTATTGGCCATATAAATCATCCTTGTCCCAATTTAAGGGGTTATTTTTAATATAATCGGTTATACGGTGTAATGATTCATCATCACGAATAATTACATCATAAAATGATTTCTGCCATTTGAAATTTTCATTCTCGGTATTATGAATTAATTTGGATGATGTTGTTTTAAACGCACCAATTAATTCCGGAATCGGTTTGATTTTGTCATCCCGTCGCCGTAGCCGTAGTGAACGGTCGCGACCGTTCACTACTTTTTGAAGGTTAGCAGCTATGCGTTCGTTGAGTTCTGCTTCTTCTTTGAGTTGTGCTTCAAACTCGGCTTTCAGGTCTTTATGAGCATCATTTAGAAACGAACCTTCATTGTTCCACTTAACCTGAGAGCTGTCAATCCCTCTGATGGCCAAATTCATCTCCGCTATCTTTTGCACTTGCAAAAATAATATCTTAAGATCCTTATGTCAAGGAAAATAGAGATCTTAAATTTCTGATAAAAACATAAAAAAGATAGAAACCTTCACCTGAATCATCCGACTCTTTCATTGCGACAATGCAGGTATCGCCTGTTATTTATTTTTTCTTCCTGAAGAGGATTTTCTCCGTTTTTTTCTGTATTTACCGGAACCGCCGCCGCCTTTTCTTCCGCGTTTTGTATTTTTATTTCTCCAGAATCTGTTTCTGTCCTGCTTTATACGCTTTTTCAGGCTTTTTTCCGTAAATCCTATCTGTTCGGGGCCGGATTCTGCACTTGTTTCATTCACAAGAAGCATTGAAGCGAGAGCGACTGCCATGGATTTTAAATCCATATTTTTTTCAAGTTTTCCGACAAGTTCAACTCCGTCTTCAGCTGGAGGAAATTTAATAAGTTCAGCGGCAAGTTTTTTTACCCTGTCACTTTTCATGTCCTGCAGTGTGGGAATAACCTTGAGGTTTATTCTGGACCCTACACTTTTTTCAATTCTCTGTATGGTTCTGAACTCGGAAGGGGTTACAAAGGTAATTGCTCTACCTTTGTTGCCTGCTCTTCCGGTTCTTCCGACTCTGTGTATATAGCTTTTTGCATCGAAAGGCATGTGATAATTAAAAACATGACTGACATCCGCCACATCAAGTCCTCTCGCGGCAACATCTGTTGCAACGAGTATATCGATATCACTTTTTCTGAAGCTGTTCATAACCCTGTTTCTCTGAGCCTGCTCCATGTCTCCGTGAAGTCCTTTGGCATTGAATCCTCTTGCTACAAAAAAGGTACTCAGCTTATCCACCTCAATTTTTGTTCTGCAGAAAACAATAGCTTTTTCAGGATCCTGATCCTCCATAAGTCTTATTACCGCCGGCTCTCTTTCATTTTCTTCAATTACATAATAACTCTGTTCAATGTCAACATTGGTGGAATTATCGGTGGATATGGCTCTTATGGACACAGGATTTTGCAGAATTTTGCCCGCAAATCTTTTTATGGGCTCAGGCATTGTAGCAGAAAAAAGAAGTGTCTGCCTTTTTTCAGGAAGAAATTTAAAAATATCCCTGATATCATCAAGAAATCCCATATCAAGCATTTCATCAGCTTCATCAAGAACTATGGTTACGGGTTCCTTTATCTTTATTTTTCCCGATTTGAGCATGTCAAGAAGTCGCCCTGGCGTTGCAGCAAGAACTTGAACTCCTCTTTTCAGCATCTTTAACTGTTTGCTGTAGGAGTGTCCGCCCAGTATTGTTCCTGTTTTTATCCCCGAATGTTTTCCGAGCCTGAATATCTCGTCACTTATCTGTGCCGCAAGCTCTCTCGTGGGGGTAATTACAAGCAGTTCTATTCCGACAGTTTTTTTCATATTATTCATCACAGGCAGACCGAAAGCCGCAGTTTTTCCTGTTCCGGTATGTGATTGAGCAATAACATCTTTCCCTTCCAGAATAAAAGGCATAACCTGTTCCTGAACAGGACTGGGCACCTTGAATCCTGCATCTTTTATTCCGTTAAGAATCTCTTGTTTGAACCCGAAGGATTCAAAGTCACATGACAATTTGTTTTCTTTCATATCCATTCTGCTTTTCCTTTTTTGATTGATTAATAGAAGAAAGGTCAGCGATCTCTTAGTAACATGAAAACTTTCAGGAGTCAAGTTTACCTCATATAATTCACTCCTCATTTGACAAAAACAGAGGGGCTGCGGAAGCTGTTCTTGATTTTTTCTCCGCAATGTATTAAAATCCTCTCCGGAAATTGTATGTTAGGAGATTTTATGTCTTTTGTTAGGTATTTACGACTTGCAACAAGGGCTCTGCTTGTGCTTTTATGGACAATTTTAATGCATAATATCGGCATCCGTATTCCACAGATTTTCTATAAAAACAAACGCTATCCGAAAACCATTCATTGGTGGGGAAAAGGTTTGGCCCGTATAATGGGAATCCGTATTCATACGGAAAACAAACCTCCTGAAAAGACGGGAGATATGATAATAGCAAATCATATGGGGTTTCTTGATATACCGGTTATGCTGACTTTTTTTTCTGCTGTTTTTATTATAAAAAAGGAGATGTCCAGACCTTTTTATTTCGGTCCCGCTCTTGTTAAACAGGGACATCTTTTTGTCGACAGAGGTAACAGACGGTCAATGAGAAAAACAGCCATGGGGTTGATGAAACTTTTCAGGGAAAACGAAAGGGTCATAGTTTTTCCCGAAGGGAAGGCTTCTCCCGGAGCAAAAAGGCTGCCTTTTCACGAAGGCTCTTTCGGTGTGGCTAAAAGGATGAACAAAACTGTTCAGCCCTGCGTAATAGATTACCTCCCGGACCGAAGTATGCTTGCCTGGGATGTGGATAAGAAGATGCTGCCTCAACTGGCAGAGCTTTTCGGAAAAAAAAGAATTGATATCTCCATAAAGTTTTTTCCTGTACAGACAATCGATGAAGACCCTAAGGGGTTTGCCAAAAAATGGCACGATGTAATGGAATCAGAACTTGAAAAACATGACAGAGTTCACAACGAAAAGGAAAAAAATCTTGAAGACAGCACTCTTTCCTGAAAATAGAGAGATAAAAGCGGTAATTTTTGATCTTGATGGAACACTTTATGAAACGGGTGTTCTTTTCACACCTCTTATGCTCTTAAAAAACATAAAATATTTAAAAAAACTTAAGGCACACCGAAAAGTCATGCAAATTGCAAGGAAAAAAGATTTTGGCTCCACCGAAGAACTCAAAAAATTTCTTTTTTCTGAAACAGCTCGGATTTCAAACAGTTCTGAGCATTCCGTACAAAGATGGTACGAAAACCAGTTTTACCTCTCTTTTGTTTCTGTACTTTCAAAGTTTTTTTCTCCCCGCCCCGGCACCATATCTCTTTTGAAGAGGCTTAAAGAAAAAAAAATTGTGACAGCTGTTTTTTCTGATTACGGCGAGATAGAAAAAAGACTGAGGGCCATAAACATAAAAAAAGATGCCGTGGATTTTATTTTTTCAGGTGAAGAAAAAGGTGCTTTCAAACCTCAGCTCCGACCACTGAAAGAGTTGCTCTGTCTAATGGAAAAATCTCCGGAAGAAACTGTTTTTGTGGGAGACCGCAAAGATACCGATGGTGTATGTGCAGAAGGAGCCGGTTTGCGTTTCATTCATATCACTAACCAACCTGAAGGAGGAGATGAAAGTATGTTGTGGGAGGAGTTCATCTCTATTTTCTGAACATGTGAGTTCATACATTTTTCAAACAATTGAAAGCACTTGAAGATTTTCTTGCAATAATTTGTTTTTCTGATATTAATAAGTACATTGAAGAATCCGGCGGGTTCTGTGTTTTTTTCAGAGGCATTGCTGATTAAAATAGAGTGTGATTTTTTCGATAAGTCGAAAATTTGAAGATAGTTAAAAAATGATCTGTCTGAGAAACCGGCTGTCTCTGAAAATTTTAGTAAATGATCGTCCCAGCAGGAGGAAGTGTTATGGAAAGATATAATATTGCCATAATAGGAATCGGTGGCGTATTTCCCGGAGCAAACAATGTCAGAGAGTTTTGGAAAAACATTGAAAAAGGGGACACTTTTATAAGTGAAATGCCCGAAAATTACTGGAAAAAAGAATATTACTTCGATAAAGACACATCCAACAAGGAAAAATCATACACTTTTAAAGGGGCGTTTTTAAGAGACTTTGAATTCCCTTATCTTGAGTACAAAATTCCCCCCAATGTAATGAAATCTGTGGATCCCGCACAACATGTTGCTCTCGAAGCAACCCGCGAAGCTCTGGCGGATGCGGGAATAGAACCTGAATCAGAACAACTTGATAAAGCTGCAACTGTCATCGGAGCAAGCGGAGTTGACGGTTTCGCACACGCAACAATATACCTGAGAAGAAATCATTTTTTTGAAAAAATAAAAAAACAGCTTAAGAAAAAAGGTTTTTCCGACAAAGTTATTTCCAAACTTTCAGAAGAGTTTACAGAAGAGATTAAAAAACATCACGGGATATCAATGTCCTCAGCTGCTGTCGGGCTCACTCCTTCAGCAATATCCAACAGGGTCGCCCAGGTTTTTGGCATAAAAGGTTTCAACATGACTGTTGACGCTGCCTGTGCATCCTCATTTTCCGCACTTAATGTGGCATGTCATTCACTTATGGCCGGAGATACCAGGCTTGTTGTAGCCGGCGGAATAGATCTCGGTGTAAATCCGAGCATCTATATCGGATTCAGCAATGTTGAAGGACTCAGTTTCTCAGGAATATCAAACCCCTTTGACCACACTGCCGACGGTCTGGTCATAGGAGAAGGCGGTGGCGTTGTAATTTTAAAACGCCTCGAAGATGCTATTGCCGACGGAGATAAAATACGGGCTGTGATTCGCGGAGTCGGAAGTTCAAGTGACGGAGCTGGACAAGCTATATACGCTCCCAATTCAGACGGAAGAGCGAAAGCTTTCAGACAGGCATTGAAAACAAGTGCTACAAAAGCATCCGATGTTCAATACATAGAAGCTCACGCCACCTCTACAGTTGTGGGAGATGCCAACGAATATGACGCCATAGTAAAAGCATATGAAGACGGCAGAAAACCTGCAGAGGATCCACTCTATCTCGGAAGTGTAAAATATCAGATCGGACATCTTAAAGCAGGTGCCGGGATAGCCGGTCTCATAAAAACCGTTCTTGCCATGGAAAATGAAAAAATACCACACATGCCTCTTTACTCCGAACTCACTCCTCATGCGGAAAGGGAATCCGATAAGTTTGTTATTCCTTCAAAATTACAGAAATGGGAGCCCGGAAAGGACGGGAAACGAGTTGCGGCAATAACTTCAAGCGGATTCGGAGGGGCAAATTATCATGCTGTTATTGAACAGGGCGGAGAATATGTTCCTCAAAAACGAATTGTTCCTGACAGAAAACTTGCTGTTGTAGGTGTTTCCTGCAAAGTTGCGGGAGCAGACAACCCCGACTCTTTCTGGGAAAATCTTTCCCGGGGAAAAGATGTTTTTTCCTATCCTGAACCTGAAGAACTCGGCTGGCAGCATCATGTTGATTTCGGGCCCGAAAATGAAAGAATAAACACGAGGGCCGTGTCCCGATTAGAGGATTTTTCTTTCAATTTTCTGCGATACAAAATATTTCCCAATTCAGTTTCACAGATCGCCACAAGCCAGCTTCTCGGAGTAGATCTCGCCGACAATCTTCTCAAACAGAAAGGGTTCACTCTTGACGAGCCTAAAAACATAGGAGTCAGCGTCGGAGCAATTCACGATGATTATTTTTCCTGTATTTTTGACCCGATGATAACTGATATGTATATTGACAATCTTAGCAAATGTCCCTCATCTTCAAAAATGGAGAAATCTCTTTTTGACGAAGTCTGTTCCGTTGTTAAAGATGAGGTCAGAAAAGCTAATCCACCTGTAACAGAACACACCCTCCCCGGATGGATGGGCAATATAATAGCGGGGCGTATGGCTAACAAACTTAACTTGCAGGGCCCCAATATTGTTGTTGATTCAGCTTGTTCCTCCGGCATAAGTGCCATGCTTCCGGCCATGTATCAGCTCATGTTCGGAGAAGAGGATATGATGATAAGCGGAGGTCTCAACAGACAGCTGACGGATGTTTTCACCTCCGGCGTATGTGCCATAAATGCTCTCGCTGAGTACAAAGCCCGTCCTTTTGATAAAGAAGGCTCCGGGTATCTGATAGGAGAAGGCGGGGTTCTTTACATGCTGAAACGCTATAAAGATGCTGAAAAAGACGGCGACGAAATAATTGCAGTTGTTGACTCCATAGGTGGTTCGTCAGAAGCTGAAAGCAACTCAATGATTGCACCCACAGAAACAGCAGCGAGACGGGCAATTGCCCGCACATTTGAAAAATCGGATGTAAATCCTGAAAACATAGGCGTTGTAGATGCTCATGGTTCGGCCAATCAGTTGTCTGATATTGTCGAAATTAAAAGCATTTTTGAAGAAGTGGCAAAAAACAGACCGGGGTCTGTCAAAATAAGTGCTGTAAAGTCTCATGTGGGACATCTTTACGGAGGTTCCGGTGCGGCTTCCATGTTCAGCGTAATAAAATCCATTAATACCGGATTTGCACCGGGAATAAGAAATCTTGAAAATCTTCGTCCGGAAATACAAGAGTTTTCCAAAAAAGTTCTGCCCATCTCAAAAACTTCTAAACTGGAAAAAGGGAAAGATGCCGGAGCAATCCTTTCCTTGGGACTTGGCGGAGCCAACTATTTTGCTGTAATAAAAAAAGCCGGCGACTTGAAAAAGAAAAAAGATAACAAAACAAACAGTTTTGAAAAAAATATTACTTCTTCTAAAGACAGGAGCTCTGACAATATGAAAAAAAACGACGGTGTTTTTCTTTCCACAGCACAGGATGACAACGATCTTCTCTCCGCACTTGAAAAAACAATAAAAGAAAAAGAGATTCCCTCTTTTCTTCCCACAGGAGGAATCGGTGTAAGATATGCCACAACATATGAAAACACTGAAGATCTTAAGCATAAGCTGAAAACAACAATCTCTTTTCTTAAAAAAGGCCACGATGTGGCACCATTGCAGTCGCAGGGGATTTTCTTTTCAAGAGATAAGGAAAAACAGGAAAAACTGGCTTTCTGCTTTCCCGGACAGGGGACCCATTATGTAGGTATGGGGCGTTTCCTTTACGAAAACAATTCTACTTTCAAAAATGTTATGGATACGGTTAATAAACTTTCTCAGGCAGAACTTGATTTTGATCTTATTTCTCATGTTTACGGAGAAGAAAACGATCCTGCCGTGAAAAAAGAGCTCGGAACAATCATCGGTGCCCAGGTATCACTTTTTGCAGTGGAAGTTGGAATGGCAAAAGTTTTTGAAGCCACGGGAGTAAAACCCGATGTCTTAATAGGCCACAGTTTCGGAGAGATTTCCGCTCTGACATTCTCCGGTGTATGGGATTTGGAAACAGGATTTCATGTTGTAAAAAACCGCATAGAGTCGGCCGAATTCGCCAAGAACTCACACCCGGAACCCCTTGGAATGATGAGCATAATCTGTTCAGACAAGAAAAGGGACGCTATCCTTAAACTTGCAGGAGACAAAGTTGTTCTGACAAACATAAACGCTCCCGGTCGTTTTATATTTTCCGGTGAAAAAAAAGCCGTTGAAAACGCAGTGGACCTTGCGGAAAACTTTGGACTTGAAGCTGAGCTTCTTCCCATAGGCTCCGCATTTCATTCTCACTTTATGGAACCGGCACGGGAAAGATACAGAAAAGCTCTTGCAAAACTACCCTGTGGCAAAATGGAATACCCGATACTTTCAACAGTTACCGGGATTTTTGTAGAAGAAGAGATGTGTGTGCCTGAAAAAATGGCAGAACATCTTTCAAAACAGCTTGTTACGCCCATTAATTTTCCGAGGGAAATAACACGGCTTTTTGACGAAGGCGTGAGACATTACCTTGAAGTCGGACCAAAATGGTCGTTGACAAAAATGATTTCAAGAATACTCAAAGATCATTATTTCAGAGCCAACCCCTCTCTTCATCCAAAAATAGGAGATGCGGAGGTTTTCCGGAGAGCCAGGGCTTTTCTTTCAGCAACTGGACACCTTACCGCCCACGGAGAGCTTGACAATCTTTCAAACTTTATATCTGACGATATGATAACCTATCTTCAGGAAGAAGAACCGGAAACACTTGAAAAAATAGAGCAGCTTCATCATCGCTTCCTTTCATGGTACAAAAGACACAAAGAAGATAAGCGAGAAATCATGGGGTCTGCAACTTCCGCTCCTGCAGAAGAAAATATAGCTGTAAAGAGATCTGTTTCTGAACCTTCGGTCAAAACAGTTGCGGGAATTTCTGAAAAATCTCTCGAACACAAAATAAAACAGAAACTGGTTGAGATGACAGGCTATCCGGAGGATATGCTTGAATCCGGTCTGAATCTTGAGGCTGACCTGGGCATAGACTCCATACAGAGAGCGGAACTTTGGGTGGGAACAGCAGAAGAGCTCGGTATTGATAAAGAGGCCCGTCCGAACCGTAAAATTTCCACAATATCCGACTTTGCCCTTGCACTTGCAGAACTTACCAAAGAGGGTGAGACTGAGGATGCTGAGGAAACAAAGAGTAAAAACAGTGAAAAAGAAACACCTTTACAAAAAGCGGCTCCAAAAACGGAAAATCTCGAACACAAAATAAAACAGAAACTGGTTGAGATGACAGGCTATCCGGAGGATATGCTTGAATCCGGTCTGAATCTTGAGGCTGACCTGGGCATAGACTCCATACAGAGAGCGGAACTTTGGGTG
>JAWOGE010000015.1:0-4963 GCA_046497165.1 bacterium
CTTTCTTTTATGTTTATGTTTGATATAATGATTTTGTTATAATCGATTTTCGGAGGCATTAATGAACTATCAGAAAATGGAGCTTAAAAACGCTTACAAATTGATCAACACTCTACCTGTTCTGCTTATTTCCACCCGAAACAAAAAAGATATCTGCAATATTGCACCAATTGCCTGGTGTTCTCCGGCAAAAAAGGAACCGCCTCGGATAGTTGCAGGAATAGGAAAGGTCCATAAGACATACAGAAACATTCTTGAAACAAAGGAGTTTATTGCGGGGATTCCCCACATTTCTCAGGTTGAAATACTTAGAAAAACAGGTTCCGTATCCGGAGAAAAAACTGATAAATTCAAAGAATTTAAAATTAATTATTCAACAGGAACAAACACAGGCTGCAAAATACCGAACAATATGATCGGATATCTGGAATGTAAAGTTGGCAATATATTTGACACCGGACATCTTGCACTGGTCACCGGCGAAGTGGTTCATGCTGAAGTAGCGTCAGAAGCATTTGATTTCAATGAAAAAAGATTACTATGTGAAAAATCAGCAGGAAAATGCATATATCACATGGGAGGGGGAAAATTTCTTGCTCCCGGTGATGAAATTCATTAGTTCTAAAAATTCAGCCACACTCTATCAGATACACTCCATGTGTTTATCCATTCCATACAAAAATCCATATAAAAATTTTTTTGACAAACGGGATTCATTGGAGTAGTTAGTAAGTGGTTTTATGAAAATGGTATACCATGCATAAAGAAAACACTGTTTATCATGAGGGCATAGTGACACAGGTTGAAGAAAACAGAGTATCGGTTAAAATCACTTCGAGAAGTGCCTGTTCAAAATGCCATGCAAAATCAGTTTGTTCCGCATCTGATATGTCTGAAAAGATAATTTCAGCTGTTCCGGAAACATCTCTTGAAAAAGGTGACCGGGTCAGAGTCTGTATGAAAGAAACTCTCGGATGGACAGCGGTGATGCTCTCTTTTGTTGTTCCTCTTGTTATTCTGGTTACTGTTGTTTTTACACTCCATTACTTTACCGAAGATGAACTGCGTTCGGTTTTGGGGGCACTTTTCGCACTGGTTCCTTATTACATATTACTGATGCTGTTAAGAAAAACTTTTGAAAAGCGTTTTATTTTCAGAGCTGAAAAATGTTAACATAGAAAAGAGGTGCAATGTGAATGACATTTTAATCTACTCAGTTATCTCTCTTGCTTCCGTAGCCGCTTCGGCTGCCGTAATTCTTTTCATTGTTTCAAAAAAGTTTCATGTGGAAGAGGATCCTCGTATCGATGAAGTGGAGGAGATGCTTCCCGGAGCAAACTGCGGCGGATGTGGTTACGCAGGATGCAGAGGACTTGCAGAAGCTATTGTCAAGGCTGCCGATTCAGGAGATATAAGCGGTTTATCCTGTCCTCCGGCAGGGGGCGATACCATGGGGGAAATAGCCGAATTTTTCGGGCTTTCCGCTGAAAAATCAGATCCTGTTATTGCTGTTTTAAAATGTGGCGGAACAAAGGAAAAGACAACTCAGAAAAGTATTTACGACGGTCCTCCGAGCTGTGCCTCAGCTAATGCACTTTACGCCGGGGAATCCGGGTGTCCTTTCGGATGTTTGGGTTTGGGAGATTGTGTAAGATCCTGTAATTTTGACGCTATATATGTGGATAAAGAAACAGGTCTTCCTGTAATAAAAGACAGTTGTGTTGCTTGCGGAGCCTGTGTGGATGCTTGTCCGAGAAATATAATTGAAATTCGTCCCCGTGGAAGAAAAGAAAGAAGAGTCTGGATAAACTGTGTAAACACAGAAAAAGGTGCTCATGCAATGAAAGTCTGCAAGGCCGCCTGTATAGGATGCGGAAAATGTGTTAAAGAGTGTCCGGACAAAATATCCGCCATCAAACTTGAAAACAATTTGGCGTATATTGACCCGGGAAAATGTGTGGCCTGCGGGAAGTGTGTGGATGTCTGTCCGACAAAAGCTATTTCGGCAACCTTTAAAAAACCGGTGAAATCTTCTGCCAAAAAAAAGAGTTCCACTGAAAAAAAGCCGGATAAAAAAACTCCTGAAAAAAAAGAAAAAGTTGAAGTATAATAAATAAGGGAGATTATAGTGAATCTTAAAACTTTTGCTCTCGGCGGTGTTCATCCACCGGAAAATAAAATTGCCCAGAATTCCGCCATTGAAAGTATCGATATACCTTCGAAGATTACCATACCTGTTTCTATGCACTTAGGTGCTCCTGCCGAACCTGTGGTAAAAAAGGGAGACAATGTAAAAGCGGGAACGCTTATTGCGAAAGCCTCCTCATTCATCTCGGCAAACATTCATTCATCTGTTTCAGGAAAAGTTCTTAAAATCGATAAAGTTCTCACCGCTTCAGGTTATAAAGCGGATGCCATCGTGATAAAAGTTGAAGGTGATGAATGGGAAGATTTCATAGACCGTTCTTCGGATATAGTCAGAGAAACCTCCTTAAACAAAGACCAACTTATTGAAAAAATAAAAGAAAACGGCATAGTCGGTCTTGGAGGAGCAGCATTTCCCACCCATGTGAAATATATGGTTCCCGAAGATAAAAAAGTGGATACATTAATTATTAATGCAGTTGAATGCGAACCATACCTTACAGCTGACTACAGAGTTATGATGGAAAGACCCGATGAACTGCTTATCGGTACGGAGATTCTCAAAAAGACTCTCGGTGTCAATCGTGCTGTCATAGGAATTGAAAACAACAAACCCGAAGCCATTAAAAAACTCGGTAAAAAAGTTTCGGAATATGAAGGTATAGAAATTGTGCCTCTGAAGATAAAATATCCTCAGGGAGCTGAAAAACAGCTCATTAAAGCCGTGGTCAACCGTGAAGTTCCGAGTGGAAAACTTCCACTCGAGGTAGGATGTGTTGTCAATAATGTAGGCACCGCTGTTGCTGTTTACGAAGCTGTAATTAAAAACAAACCTCTTTTTGAAAGAGTGGTAACTGTAACAGGTAAAAAACTTGAAAAACCTTCCAATTTTCTGACCCGTGTCGGCATACCGGCTTCAGATCTAATCAAAAAAGCAGGGGGTATGCCGGACAACACAGGAAAACTGATTTCCGGCGGTCCCATGATGGGTAAAGCTGTAGCCGATGAAAATATACCCATTGAAAAAGCAACCAGCGGTTTACTTCTTCTTGATGAATCCGAATCAAGACGCAAAAAGATCTTCAACTGCATACGCTGCGGAAAATGCATATCGGTATGTCCCATGGGAATAGAACCATATCTTGTTGAAAAACATTCTGAATCAGAACAATGGGAAGAGTGTGAGTCTCTTGATGTAATGGATTGTATAGAGTGCGGAAGTTGCTCATACACATGTCCGTCATCGAGACCTCTTCTGGATAATATCAGGCTTGCAAAAGGAAATGTAAATAAAATAAGAAGAGAGAGGAGTAAAAAATGAGCAAACTCATCGTTTCACACTCTCCGCATGAAAAAGGCAGTTTTACAGTGCAAAGTGTCATGTGGAATGTCGTGATTGCACTTGTACCGGCTTTTATTGCCTCTTTGTATTTTTTTGGAATAAGAGCTCTGACAGTAACTTTAACCGCTGTAATATCCTGTATGATAGCAGAAGCCCTTATTCAAAAATTCCTTATGAAACAGGAGATATCGGTCACCGATGGGTCGGCGGTAATTACAGGAATCCTTCTTGCGTTCAACCTTCCTTCAAGCATACCTTTATGGCAGGTCGCAACAGGCTCACTGGTGGCCATAGGAATAGGTAAAATGGCCTTCGGAGGCCTCGGAAAGAATCCTTTTAATCCGGCACTCATAGGAAGAGGGTTCATGCTGATAAGTTTTCCTGTGGACATGACAAGCTGGCCAAAACCTATAATCAGTAGAATGCTTTACAATATCCCTGACAGTATAACCGCCGCAACACCTCTCGGTATTTTGAAAGAAGGAGCAGCAAGCCTACCCTCATGGTTCGACCTTTTCATAGGTAATATTGGCGGAAGTCTCGGGGAAACATCGGCATTTGCCATTATAATAGGTTGTATCTATCTTCTCTACAAAAAAATAATAACATGGCACATACCGGTTTTTTATATCGGAACAGTTTTTATTTTTACGGGCATCTTCTACCTGACAAACACAACTGAATTTGCTCACCCCATGTTTCATATACTTTCAGGAGGAGCTCTTCTCGGAGCTGTTTTCATGATGACCGATATGGCCACAAGCCCCATGACAGCCGGAGGTCAAATAGTTTTTGCCGTAGGCGGAGGAGTGATACTGAGTGTAATAAGATTGTTCGGTGCCTATCCTGAAGGCTGTATGTTTTCCATACTCATAATGAACTCTCTCGTTCCGATTATAGATAAATACATGAAACCTGAAAAGTTCGGTACGGAGGTTAACTATGGCTGAAAAAAAGAAAAAAAAGAAACTTGAATCAAACTTTATAAACATGTTTGCTGTTCTTACTGTTGTAGGCCTTGTCTCCTCTTTTTCGCTGGGCTATACTTATAACAGCACAAAAGACAAAATAAAAGAGATTCAACAACAGAAACTGAAGGTCGCAATAGGAGAAGTGCTTCCTGAATTTGATAGTCTCAGAAAAAAAATTGTTGTTTCTGAAAAAATAACCGACAAAAAAAAGAAAAACAAATTCAAGGGATTTGAACTTTTCCCGGCTGAAAAAAACGGAGAAATTGTTGGAACTGCTGTAAAATCTGTTTCAAACAAAGGGTTTAGCGGAGATATAGTAATAATGGTAGGTTTTGACAAAGATGGAAATGTTGAAAACACCGCTGTTCTGAAACATGCTGAAACTCCTGGACTCGGAGCAAAAATGGAAGAGGAGAGTTTCAGAACCCAGTTTCAGGGTTTGACCTCCGAATCTTTTGATATTTCAGTAAAAAAAGACGGCGGAGAAGTTGATTCCATAACAGCT
>JAWOGE010000039.1:0-3723 GCA_046497165.1 bacterium
GTAAAAAAATTCAAGAAACCCGCAAATACAACCCTGTGCCGGCATACAAACTGGGTAAGATGCCCCGATTCAAAAAGCGCGTAACACCAGAATATCCTCCTGCTCTTAAAGAAGAGGGTGTTGAAGGGCAGGTAATAATGAAAATAGGTATAGACCTTAATGGAAAAATAAAAAGCATTGAAATTCTTGAAGCAGACCACCCTCTTTTCATAAAATATGCTGTTTCAGCAATGAAAAAAACCGAATTTTTTCCAGCGGAACTTGAAGACGGCAGTCCTGTGGATACAAAAGTTGAAATTCCCATAAAATTTGAACTGGAGCTTTAATGAAGTCAGAAATTTCAAGACAGGAAATTCTCAACGGTCCCATTATAAAAACAATGATGAAACTGGGCTGGCCCGTCATGGCCGGAACAGTGCTTCAGACAACTTATCAGCTTGCGGATACATTCTGGCTGGGAAATCTCTCCGGAGATGAAAGCGGAACAGCCGTTGCGAGTCTGCAGACATCTTTTCCTTTAATATGGTTTTTCGTTGCCTTTATAGTTGGATTCGCTGTATCCGGCACTGCTCTGGTGTCCCAGTATTCCGGGGCAGACAACAGAGATTCTGCAAATTTTGCTGCAAGCCAGGTTTTCAGTTTCAACATTACCTTGGGAGTTGTAGGGGCAATTGCCGGTTTTTTTCTCATGCCGCTTATTCTTCCTCTGATAACAAAAGAAGCTGATATTGTCTCAGCCAGCACAAAATACCTGCGACTTTTCGTTCTCGGTCTTCCATTTATGTTCACTACAGGAATATTCAGAATACTCTTCGCTGCCTCCGGGAACACAAAAACTCCCATGTATGTGGCAATTTTTACCAACATACTGAACATAGTTATAGATCCTTTTTTTATAAAGGGAATAGGACCGCTGCCGGCCATGGGCATAGAGGGGGCTGCTCTTGCGACCATAATATCCCAGTTTGCCGGAGCCTCTGCTGCCGTATACATAATGTTTTTCAAAAGTCATAAGCTTTCTCTCTCTTTTTCATCACTCATCCCTTCGTGGAAATGGTTTTTGAGAATATTCAAAATAGGTTTTCCTGCAGCCATAGGCCACAGTCTCGAATCAATGGGTTTTGTAATTTTGACGGGAATAATAGGAAGACTTCCCGATCCTCGAACTGCACTGGGAGCCTACGGTGTTGCCAACAGAATCATACACCTTGTTTTTATTGCGGTAACCGGACTTGCTCAGGGTTTGACCACAATGGTGGGACAAAGTCTGGGATACGGAGACAAAAAGCGTGCAACCACCGTTGCTTTTCAGGGTATAGGGTTTCTCGTGATTATTCTGATAGTTCAGGCGGCTGTTCTTGTGCTTTTGAGGTATGAACTTCTGTCTTTCTTTGTTCCCGGAGAAGAGGATATTATAAGAGAAGGTTCTTATGTTTTTTTATACTTTGTGCCTCTCGGGGTTCCTCTTTTTGGATTTATAAGAGGAGTTTCGGCAGTTTTCAATGCAGCGGGAAAAAATATCCCCGTAATGATTATATCGATGTTCAGGCTCTGGGTTTTCAGGCTTCCCATTGTAATAATTTTTTCCACAATTGCGACATCTCCTTCAAAAGGCATCTGGATAGGCATGGGTTTGAGCAATTTACTCACCGGAATACTGGCTCTTTTCTTCTTTATGAAAGGAGGTTGGAAAAAAGGTGAGATACATACCGAAAAACAACATACAGAACCTGATGTGGTGACCGCGAGATAGAGGTTTTATAAAACAACGCTAATCTTCCTGCAGAAAACATCAACATTGTGGTATCTTGATAAAAAAAAATCTTTCGCTATACTTTTTTTGTAAAAACAGAATCGGAGATATCTCCATGCTGAAAAAAGACGCTCTTATTTATGAGTTTCCAATGACGATTCCTTCATATCTTGTGGGTTGCGGAGGAGTTACACGGCTTGAAAATTTGTTCATGCTTTTTCAGGAATCGGCTTGGCATCATGCTGAAAAGCTGGGGTTCGGATTTGATACAATGAAAGAGAAAAAACTAATATGGCTTCTTTACCGGCTTCGGATAAAAACTTTTTCCATGCCTCGCTGGGGACAGAGAATATCTATAAAAACTTGGCCTCTTGAAGCTCGAAAAATTTATGCCTATCGTTTTTTCTCCGTAAATGATGAAACGGGCAAAAAACTTCTTGAAGCAACTTCAACCTGGATTCTTGCGGACACGGAACACCGTCATCCGGCATCTGTAAAACCAAATATTGATCCACATCTCAACACTCTCACTGAAGGCAATAAACATTGCCCCGATGATTTTTCAACTCAGCTTCCCCGAAAAATCCCCTCTTTTAAAACTGCTGACGAATCCATTGCCTCGGTAAAGCCTCGCTTCAGTGATATGGATGTTCACTCACACACAACCAATTCAACCTATGTAAGATGGATATCGGATGCACTCGCAAACAAAGGATTTGTGCCGGAAAAAATCGAAAGTTTTGAAATAAATTTTTTATCGGAAGTTCTTGCCGGAGACACCGTGGATCTTTTTATTTCAAAAGAGAGCTCTTCTGAAGTTTCTGTAATTATAAAACACAGGAAAAGCGGACGCCATGCAGCAAGAGCACATCTTAAAATCAAAGATGATAACGCCTCCCTTTTTTCTGGAAAAATGTATAGTCAATTTTAAAGTTAACTAATGTTGTCAATTTGCAAGCAAAAGCTTACAGCGGGTGTTTGTTTTTCGTAACATAAAAATCAATTTTAAAAACAGAAAAACGATGAGAACCTTGTAAATACAGGTTTTTTCAAAGTAAATTAAACGCGGCATACTTTTTGCTTCAAAAAAAGCGAGGGAGATCTTTCATAAAAGATAAAAGAAGGTGTTGTTTTCCAAACCAATGTTCACAACGGGTATTGCCCGTCCAGCGACTTTCTGTCGCACAACAACCAGCACCAACACTTCCATTTTCACCGACAAACAACACCTTCTTCCCATACTTCTCAACAATTTGTATACTTCAGTCAATAATAAATAACTGTACTCTTTTTGAATTTCCTGAAGAGCATGGTACCGGAGGCCGGACTCGAACCGGCACAGGATAAATAATCCCGAGGGATTTTAAGTCCCTTGCGTCTACCAAGTTCCGCCACTCCGGCATAATAAATGGAGGCGCCTCCCGGATTCGAACCGGGGATAGAGATTTTGCAGACCTCTGCCTTACCCCTTGGCGAAGGCGCCCGAAAGAGTCATATGCCAAGAAAAATGAACTCGAAACAAAAAAATGGAGCGGGAAACGGGATTCGAACCCGCGACGTCAACCTTGGCAAGGTTGCACTCTTCCACTGAGCTATTCCCGCTCTCAACGAACAAAAAGTAATATATTCAACTTTATTATTTAGTCAAACTTTTTTTGAGGACTTTTTTTAGGATATCTTAAAGCAAAAGTTCGGTCTTTTTGCAAATACAGATAAATTTGGTAACAAAAACAGTGTGCTTGTTGTTCGTATTCGAACCTCTCTTTACTTGAATCGTTTGATTTTAACTCAAGTTTCGCACATGCAAAACAGCAGCAGATTCACAAGAACACCGTACATGGAAGCTAATTTGAAAATTTTTGAAAACCCGAAAATGTCCAACGACAATTAGACCTGAACCGTCCGACCCTCTCATTGAAAAATGAAAAAGCTTTATTCTCTTGACAATTAAAATATGATACTGTAGTTTT
>JAWOGE010000326.1:0-3729 GCA_046497165.1 bacterium
AAAAACAGCCCGCAGATATCTTGATGATCATGATGAATTTACTGATGCTTTTGCTCGTGCATGGTTTAAACTTACCCATAGAGATATGGGTCCGAAAGCAAGGTATCTCGGTCCCGAAGTACCCAAAGAGAATTTGATCTGGCAGGATCCTGTTCCTGAAGTTGATCACGAATTAATAGACGACACGGACATAGATTCCATAAAAAAGAAGATCATAAAGTCCGGATTAAAAATATCGGAGCTTGTATCAACGGCGTGGGCAAGTGCATCGACATTTCGCGAATCAGATAAGAGAGGCGGTGCGAATGGTGCGAGGGTGCGTTTGGCCCCTCAAAAAGATTGGGAAGCAAATGAGCCGGCAAAACTTAAAAAGGCGTTGCAGACCCTTGAATCGTTCAAGGAGGAGTTTAACAGATCTCAATCAGGAGATAAAAGGGTTTCTCTTGCAGATGTGATTGTTCTTGGTGGTTGTGCAGCAATAGAAGAAGCCGCAAAGAGAGCGGGTTTTAACAAAACTGTACCTTTTATGCCGGGAAGAATGGATGCAACTCAGGAACAAACTGATGTTGATTCGTTTGCTGTGCTTGAACCTGAAGCAGATGGTTTCAGAAACTACCTGAAAACACGATTCACTGTTCCGACGGAAGAACTTTTGGTTGACAAGGCACAGCTTCTGGGATTAACTGCACCTGAAATGACTGTTCTTCTCGGTGGGTTAAGAGTTCTGGATGTAAATTATAAAAAATCAGAAGCGGGGGTTTTTACTGACAACCCGGAAACTCTAACAAACGACTTTTTTCTTAATCTTCTTGATATGGGGATCGTATGGAAACCGGTGTCAGAGGAAAAGGAACTTTTTAAGGGATTTGATCGCAAAACAGATAAACTGAGATATACAGCAACCAGAGTTGATCTTGTTTTCGGTTCAAATTCACAACTCAGAGCAATTGCTGAAGTTTATGCACAAGATGAATCAAAAGAAAAATTCATTCAAGATTTTATTTCTGCCTGGAACAAAGTTATGAATGCGGACAGATTTGATTTAAAGTAGATGATAACAAAATATCTGTTAATTACAGCAGGAATTATCTCTTTGATTCTTGGAACGATAGGTGTTTTTCTTCCACTTTTACCCACTACTCCGTTTCTCCTTCTTTCGGCAGCCTGCTTTATAAGAAGCTCAGAAAAACTTTATAATTGGCTTATCGATCATAAACTGTTCGGGAGATATATTGAAAACTATATAAAACACAGAGCGGTTTCCATTAAATTGAAGGTATGCACCATTGCGTTGTTGTGGGCTACTATCAGTATATCGATCTTATCAATTGACATTATTTGGGTAAGGATATTGTTAGTGATTATTGCCCTCGGAGTTACAACACATTTGTTAATGTTAAAAACAATGGATAAAATTCAAGTTGAAGAAATTATAGACTGACTGAATAGCTTAAGCTTTATCTGATTTTTTTTGACATTTTAACCTGGTTGTTGTAGAATTTTTTCCTATTGGTTCTAACCCATTTTTGTTTTTTCCGGAGGTAAAGATGAGTAGAGTTTTAGTTCCTTTAATCGGTTAACATAAAAATATGTTTGCAGTTCTGATTTTAATGACAATCGGGATCATTTTCGGGTTCACTATCAAAAACAAAACTGAAATGGTCAAGGCAATAGATCCTATGATAAAAATTGCAATATATTTATTGCTTTTCCTGCTTGGAATTTCGGTCGGAACAAACGAAACGGTAATCATAAATCTTGACACTCTTGGAGTTCAGGCATTGTTGCTCACTTTCGGCGGGGTGACAGGAAGTGTTCTTTTGTCATTTTTTACTTATAATTTCTTTTTCAAACAAAAAGAATGAAGAACTCTTTAATCATTGTCGGTTTTTTTGTCCTCGGGATCATCATCGGCCTTTACGATCTGCTACCCCAGATTTTTGTTGAGACAGATTTCAGTTTGTATGCGCTCTATATTCTCATGTTTCTGGTCGGTATTGGTATCGGAGCGGACAAAAATGCTTGGAAAATATTGAAAAACGCTAAATTCAAGATCATCCTGGTTCCTTTGACGGTTATTATCGGGACGGCTATCGGAGTCGGAATTATCTCGATTTTTCTAAAAGATATAACTCTTCGTGAATCGCTGGCAGTCGGAGCCGGATTCGGATACTACAGTTTATCGAGTATTTTCATCAGTCAAATCAGCGGAGAAGCACTCGGTGTTGTTGCTTTAATTTCAAATATTTCACGGGAAATAACGACACTTCTATTTGCACCATTCTTTGCGAAATATTTTGGCAAAATCGCTCCGATATCGGCAGGTGGTGCCACATCTATGGATACAACACTTCCCGTCATTACTCAATCCGCCGGAAAAGAATATGCAATAATATCAGTATTCAGCGGAATAGTCTTAACAATACTCGTTCCATTTGCCGTGACATTTATACTGAAGTTTTAAATCTTTAGAACTCTTTTGGATATTTCAGGATAAAGGAGACGGATACAATCAGGACAGACTGTATGAGAAACATCTGTAGCTGAATCTTCAATGAAAGACTCATCAAGCTTTACCCATTTTTCCGGAGTTATCTGGTTTTTCATGCAGTTTGAACATATTGTAATAATTCCGGATTTCATTCTATTGAGTGCCGTGCCTGATTCTCTCAGCAGTTTCATAACAGTTTCAATATAGAGTTCTTCTTTCATATATTCACCCATATTAAGAACGATGCCTCTTAAAATAATTGGTTTGCCCGATTCATCTTTTTCTATTGCTGCACCTCTATCAAGATACCATTTGTAGTTCCCGTTAACATCTTTGATCCGGTAATCTGTCTGGTATATTTCTGCTCTGCCGTAAAGATAATCTCTCATAGCATCCATTGATCTTTCATAATCTTCCGGATGAATAAGAGCGGTAAACTCCTGATACGGGACATTTTTAAAATCTTCGATCTTATATCCGAGCATTGTCACCTTAAGATCATTGAAAGTTACAATGTTATCCCTGATGTTCCATTCCCACCACGGAATGTCCGACCTTTGAAGAATTGAATTAAGCTTTCCCTGCAAATGTCGGTTGTTGCCCATAAAAAACTCCAAAAGTTAGTTCAGATTCACCATGTTACGAGTGTTTATTTTGCCTCATCGACCATCTGGATAATCTTTTTCTCAACATCTTTTGCAACCTGAATCAGCTCAGGATCACCAGATAGCGCCGTAAGCATTTTCTCCGGTTTAATAAGGCCGATCTTCGTTTTGCCTTTTTGGGTAAAAACAGATATTCGGCACGGCAAAGCCATATTCAGTCGCATATCCGAAGACAGCACATCGGCGGCATGCTGAGGGTTGCAAACCTCAAAAATTCTGCACTGTTCATTAAATTCAATGCCTTTGTCTCGAAGCGTGCTTCCCAGATCGTGAGTGTGAAGCACCCCGAATCCCAGATTTTTAACAGCATGCTCAAGATCTGCCGAAGCCCGATCGAACATTTTGTCAGTTTCAACAATGTAGTACATTCATTTTCCTCCTTGTTTTGCTTTTCGCTATTTTATCTTACACTCCGTATTGTATTATGTCAAAAAAAGTCTCGGATAAACAGTTTAAATCTTTGACACTGAAAAGCTACTGAAGTATACTTCTGATAATTGAAGAATGAAAAGAATTGGCTCCTGTGACCCAGAAGTGGGCAAACTTGCAGAAAAGAACTCCGGATGCTATATT
>JAWOGE010000045.1:0-4444 GCA_046497165.1 bacterium
AAAACAAACAGGCGTTTTATCACCACCTTTGCCCCTCCTCTGTTTTACCTTCCTCTTTTAGCATAAAAGGGGTTATTTGTAAATTTTTACGATTTTTAAACTCCCTCAATATATTTTTCATATCTGTTTTTTCATCGGTTTTTTCAGCAGATTTTTTACTTCCGTCAGCTTCTTCATCTTCCTCTTTGTCATCTTCAGGCTTTCTTTTATCTTCCTCTTTGTCTTTTTTTCCCTCATCTTTATCTTTTTCATCATCCTTATCTTCATCGCCTTTGTCTTGTTCGCACTGTTCCTGATTTTCATCTTTTTCCTGATTATCCTGCTCATCTTTTCTCTCCTGCTCCTGTTTCTGCTTCTGAAGAAGTCTTCTGACTATTTCAAGATTAGAAGCTGTATCTCTATCAGGTCTTATTTTGAGAGAACGCTCGTAAAGTGAGGCTGCTTTGTCAAACTTCTGTTTTTCTGCAAACACATTGCCCATGTTGGAAAGTATGTCGCTGCGGAGATTTGTACGGGGATTGTTTTCAAGAGCTTTTTTATAAGCTTCAAGGGCTTCATCTTTTTTGTTTTGTCTGTAAAGACTGTTCCCGAGATTATAAAATAACTCAGGGTTGTTTTTTCTTTCAAGTCCGAATGAAAAATGATCTTCTGCGTTGCTGTATTCCTCTTTCTCATAGGCGGAACGCCCTTTTTTGTTTTCCGGAATCTCCTTTTGAAAAACCGATGAAGCAAAACACAGAAAAAAAGAGAAAAGTATTGTGACAGCAGTTAAAAAATTACTCATATCTCCCTCCGTTCAGCTGAAGGAATTATAAGAAACAGAAAGAAAAGCAAAATGGCCGCCCCGAGAGGCAGTTGAAATTTTTCCTGATATATCACCATGCGATTTTCGCTTCTGTTAACTTTCTGTTTGAAACTGCTTATATAAGAGGAAAGGGTCCTCCCGCTTTTAATTTGATGAGCATCTAAAACAGCGGCACATTTTTCAAAAAAATCTTTATTCAGGCGAGATATAACCACTTCATCATTTTTATCACGCATATAACTTTCTCCGGCTTTAACGGGAGCTCCCTCCGGGGTTCCAAGAGGTAAGATAGCAAAATATATGTTATTTTCAGAGAGCATCTCTTTCAGCATATCAAATTTAAATGCCGGATCCTCTCCATCTGAAATCAGAATAATAAGTCTGTCGCTTTTTTTCTCTCCGGAAGTAAGAGCAGATACGGCAAGTTCAAGTGCCGATGTAAGTGAAGTACCCGGTTTTTTTATCATGCCCGGCTCCAGAGATGAAATCAGAGACAATGCGGTGTTGTAGTCGGATGTCAGAGGAAGTTGAAGAAAGGCACTTCCTGAGAAAGGAATTAATGCGATTCTGTCTCCGGAAAGACTTGCCACGGCATCCATGAGAAGATGTTTGCCCTTTTTTATGCGACTGCCGTCTTCATCTTCGGCAAGCATACTCATACTCACATCAAAAGCCACGGATATGTCTATTCCGCTACTTTCAAGATTTATTTCAGATTCTCCGGACTGGGGCCGTGCGGCGGCTATATTAAGAAGAATCAATATTAAAACAAGCAATATTCTTTTTGTCCATATCAATTTTTTTGAGGTATTTAATATGCGAAGATTTTGCGATTCTGAAAAAATCCTAAGAAAATGTTTCTTCAGACGAACTGCATACATGAAATAAATAATAACAAGTGGAAACCATACAAAAAAAGCAAAAAACCACTCGGGATTGTTAAATCTCATCTTTCCACCTCCGGATAAACAGGAATGAAAAGAGCCGTGATTCTGGCCAGAACAATAAGCAGAATTCCGAAAATTATAAACCAGGGAGCAAATTCGTTGAAAAGTTTATACTGTTTTGCGGGAACAGGGCTTTTTTCAAGAGCATCTATATCGCTGAAAGCTTTTTTCAGCTCTTCAGTTGTTATTGACTGGTAAAACTTCCCGCCTGTTCTTTTTGAAATACGCTTAAGAAGCTCCGGATCTGTTTTCATAGTTACATTTCGATGCTGTTCTCTTCCGAAAACATCTTTTCCCACAGGAAAGGGAACCGGCTTGTCTGTGCCTATCAGTATGGAGTACACTTTGACTCCGTGTTCTGCCGCCAGCTCTGCAGCATCAACGGGGTTTACATTTCCCCGATTGTTATCACCGTCAGTCAGAAGAAGAATTGTCCGGCTTTTTGTTTTTGAATCGGTAAGTCTTGACAAAGCAAGTGCCAGACCGTTACCTATTGCTGTGCCATCTTCTATTGCATCTGTGTCAAGACGCTCCATCAGATTTACAAAAATAGAATAGTCTGTGGTCAGAGGTACCTGAAGAAAACTGTCCGCCGCAAAAAACACAAGCCCGATTCTGTCAGAACGCCTTTCTCTAACAAATTTTCTTATTACAGTTTTTGCCGCCTCAAGACGGTTTCGGGGTTTGAAATCCACGGCTTTCATTGAACCGCTGACATCAAGAACCATCATAATATCTCTGCCTTCAACAGGAGGAGTTACAACACGGTCAAGAGAAACAGGACGCATAAAAGCGAGAACGAGAAGAAGAGTGGCAACGAGGTCAAGAATCAGGGGTGTTTTGACAAAAAACGACGGAGCAGAAGGTCTCAGTTTTCCGAAATTAGGAAAGAGAAGATGAGTTTTTCTCTTTTGACAAAAACTTCGTGTAAATAAAAAAATCAAGGGGAGAAATGCAATAACAACTATGAGTTCAGGATTTTTGAATGTCACTGTCATCCTCCCGTATTACAGAATGAAGTGTCTGGATAAACCGACTGAAATCATGAAGCATTTCTTTATAAACTTCGAGCGGAAAAACCTCATCGGCAAATTTGACCCGGTCACCCTTCATCAGCAGAGAGATTATCTCTTCTGCGAGCCGGGAATCGATATCACATTTTCTGATATTTTTTCTGACTTCGGTGGTCGTCATTTCGAGAAAAGGTTCCCTCGTAAGTTTTTCAAGATATATTCTTATGCCGATTGTAACATCGTCTGTAAACTTTTCCGTATCTCCTTTTTCAAGATGCCTTTCAGCTCTTCTGTAATAATCCATCACCAATTCATAGGGGCTCTGTCGGGAAACAGCTTCATACTCATCTTTCTTTTTTCTGCATTTTTTAATTATGCGGCGTATTATTAAAAACAGCAGTATTGCGACTATTATACCGGCAAGAATATAAAGAGGCAGATAATCTTTTTCGTAGGCTTTCCGGGGTTCCTTTATATCTCTTAGCTCTGTGTCGGTTTCTTTTGTATTGGGTTTCACATGGACAGTTCCAGCTAAAACGGAATGTTTATCTCCATTTCCGTCCAACAGCAGCAATTCGGGGATATCCTTTTCACCTGTTTCCAGAGCCATCACATTTATAACTGTTTGATTTTTATCCTCGTTTGTTTCCACGGAAATCACTGAAAATTTATCCGTAGATTTTTTAAAGTTTATTTGAACCGGCTTTTTAAAATAACGGTTAAGAACAATTTTTACAGGTTCTCCGAAAAAAACACTCTCTTCAACGGGACGAATTTCAAAAATCTCTGCATATAAAAAAAACAGAGAAAATAAGAGTATCGTAAAAAGAGCTGTTTTTTTCATAGTCTCTGTTTCTCCAGTTTCCTGAATCCCAGAATAAGATCATTTATAAAATCCTCCCTGTTTTCTATCCATACGGGAGGCATCCTGAGCTTTTTGAACTCTCTGTCTTTTTTTCTGCAAATTGATTCCCATCTGTTTTTTCTGTTCCCTGAAAAATCCAGTATATGCTCTTTTCCGCTTTCGGGATCCACGGTTTTTACATAAGCATGTTTCAGAGGAGCAAAAGAGGTCTTGTCATATATACCCACAGGTATTATTTCATGTTTTCTGCGAGCTGTTTTAAGACTTTCAGGGATTTTTCCGAAAAACATGTCTGACAGAAAAAATATCAAAGACTTTTTTTTCATAACTTTCAGCAAAAAATTGAACGCTTCTTCAGGGTTTGTCTGCAAATCAGACTCTTCCTGATATAAAACTTTCTTTTTTCCGCTTTTCCGGAAGTCGGTTTCCGGGGATGGATCCACCGTAAGAAGAGTTCTGATAACTGTAAGAAGATGATTTCGACCTCTTCGGGGCGGAATATAGGCATCTATACGGTCGGAAAAAAGAATCAGACCTACTTTATCATTGTTCCTTATGGCCGAAAAAGCTATGGCTGCCGAAAGCGTCGCCATGATTTCACGGGCGGAAGAAAAAGTTCCGTAAAGGGAAGAGTTAGAGATATCAACAGTCAGAAGAACCGTGAGTTCCCGTTCCTCTCTGTATCTTTTTACAAAAGGTTTCCCCATTCTTGCAGTCACATTCCAGTCAATTCTTCTTGCATCATCGGTGGGTGCATACTCCCTCACCTCTTCAAATTCGAGGCCTTCGCCGCGAAAAAGAGCTTTATATGCCC
>JAWOGE010000067.1:0-3779 GCA_046497165.1 bacterium
ATGAAATATGATAGAATGATTGCTCATTTTGACAAAAAGAAAGCTCAGCGGAAAAACAGATTTGATAAAGCCATGGAGCAGAAAAGAGTTATGCTTGAAAAGGATAAGCAGGAAGCGGAAAGAAGAAAAAAATCGGTGGCTGAACAGTACAGAAAAAAACTTGAATCTATTCAGGCTCAGGAGATCAAGGCCATACAGTCCCGATTCAGAAAACCTTATGATGTAGAACGCAAAAGAGTGGTAGACCCGACACAGATTACCGCAAAAATCAAAAAAGAACAAGCGGAAGCACTTACAAGACTCGGTCTTAGAATTCTGGAAAAAGAAGAGCTGAAAAAAGCCAGGGAGTATTTTGTCAAAGCTCTTTACATAAACAAGGACAGCAAACGGGCAAAAGAAGCACTTCAGGCCATTGAAGAAAAGGCAAAAACACTCTATTGGAAAGCTTACGGGCAAAGAGATTCCAACAAATCAGAAGCTAAAAAAACACTCAGGAATCTAAGAAACAGCCTTATGCCCACAAATGAATTTTTCCTCAAATCAAAAATGTTGCTCGACGAACTGAACTGAGATGTTTTTTCAATGTTTCGTGAAAAAGGGGAGCATGATGCTCCCCTTTGTTTTAATTCCTTTTTTACTTTTTTCCAATAACAGCTCCAATCTACCCGGATTTTTCAATGTTTTTTATCAAAAGCCGTCCGATTATGACAGTTGGCTTTCCAAACACCGTCGTTCAATAGCAAAAGACATTTTCATGGCAAAATACAGGCTTCCCGCAAAAAAATTAAGGCATTTTTCTCACAGATATCGCCCTGAACTTTTGAAAAGCTTTTCTGACAACACCAAATATTTTTACCTTTATATTAATTCCCGAAAAAACCATTTTGAAACTCTCGTTGTTTCCGGTGTAAAAAAGGGCAGTTTATGGGTAAATGGTGTTGCGAGAGGGGCCCTGTCTTTAAAAAAATCTCTTGATTACTCCGTTATTGAGTTGAACTTGTCCAAAGGCGTTTTCTTTTTTGTTTTCCGTATCGAGGAAAAGTTTGAAGATTTTCCCATAACTGTTCTTTCTAAAAAAAAATTAAATTTGTCTGAAAACAGAGGTTTTACTTCAAAAGCAAAAGCAGAGGTAAAAATTAGTAACATTTTTACAGAAAAAACCGAAAAACAGGATTTTTTTCTCAAGCTTTACAGAGGATTCTGCTTTCCGGCACCTGACATGAAGTCATCTGGAAATACAGATTTTTACGGTCGAAAAAATCACGGAGTTTTAATAGAGTATCTCGCTGCGGCAAGATTCAAAGATGAAGATGAGGCTGTGCTTTCGAAAACAGGGTTTTCCAAAAAACAGCTCAATTGGTGGAAAAACATGTTCAACAACAAAAAGGTTTGTTATTTTGAATAAAAAAATTTTTGTAATATTACTTGTTTCTTTTTATATTCCAACGATTACTATTGTTGTTACGGCATTTATGAAAATTCAAAAACTGGAAGAAAACATTGTCGGACTTGAAAAAAAGTTTATCGCAATGGAAAAGAAAAAACAGAGCTCTTCCCCTTCCAAAGAAAAAGAGAACGAAACCGGAGATGAAACTTTGAATATTCTGATGACTTTTGCAAAAATACACAAACAGATGGACAATTTGAGCAAGGAGATAGAGGATCTGAAAAAACTCAGAAAATCCGAAAAAAAAGAGGACGCAACCTACAAAGAAATTTCCAGACATCAAGAGGACCTGTGGCGCAGATTTTCATCCTCATACCGTTCTTTTTATACCAAAGGGAAAAAACAACTCCTTGAACAACAAGGATTTCAAGACTACGAACAGGATCTTATTATTGAGAATTTTCAAGTAGTAATGAAAGATATAGAGAGTGCTCAAATACTCTGGATGAATGGAAAAATAGATATGGAAGAACTAATGCTGCGTATTCAGGATGCAGGCAGAAAACTTCAAAATCATCTTTCCGGAGACATTGGAGAAGAAAAAGCCAGTAAAGCTCTCGGGACAATGATAGACAACCCTGTATATCAGCAACTTCTTTTCCCTCCCGGAAGCGAATAACATCTGCAATCTTAGACTGAGATTTTATTTTCAGTGCTGTTTTTCATAAAGTGTTATTAAAACCTGAATCGAACAATTCAGGTAAAAAAATTTTGACAAAGAACTTTCTGCATGCTATAAAAGAACAGTGTTCGTTATTGTTCCGAATATTTTATATGGTGTTTTTATGCAGGTAAAAAAAAACTACATAAGAAAAAAAATTTTAGAGGAAGCCAAAAAACTTTTTTTGAAAAAAGGTTTTTCGAAAACATCTCTCAGAGCCATCGCAGAAAAATCGGAAACATCTTTAAGTAATTTATATAACTATTTTACATCAAAGGATGAGCTCTTCGCTGAAATTCTGAATCCCGTTGTTGAGATGACAGACTTTTTTATGGAAACAATTTCCAATATATCGCTTCCTGAAAGCATGATTATACAAAAATTTGAAAAAGAACGCGAAAACATTGAAAAGTTTATTTTTCTTCTTGTTAAAAACAGAGAGATGCTGAGGCTTCTTGTCAAAGGAAGTTCGGGGTCTCGTTTCGAAAATTATCGCCTGAGAATTCTGGACGGGTATAAAAAGGCTTGGAAAAACTATCTTTTTCTACTTAAGAACAGAACGGGGATCGTTATTTCCGATTTTACAATAAACAATGTTTGTCTTTTTCATATAAACGCTGTGGAAGATGCTTTGAAAAAAGACCTCAGTGTTGAAAATATGCGTATTTATGCTGAAGACATCCTGTATTTCACATATTTCGGGTTTGAATCACTTGTAAATTATCATAAGGGGAAAAAGTCATGAAAAAAATTTTGTTTGTTTGTTTGTTTTTGACCTGCATTTTTTTAACTGTTTCAGCAAAAGAGAAGCTTTCCGGTCGCGATGTTATGCAGAAAGTAAAAATGCCCCGCCAGCGACGGGCAGTAGCTCACGCCCTCGAGGCATTCTATCACAACTTCATATTCCAAGTAACTAATACGATCAGCGAGCCGCGCAGGTACCTCTGGCTGACGAAGGCGAAGAGCATCTGCGCGCCCCGTTGGCTGAAAGGGACAAACCCGACTTCATCCAGGATGATCAGGTCCTGCTTCATGAGCCGGTTCTCCAGCTTGCTGAGGGTGTGCGTCTCTTGAGCTTCCAGCAGCTCGTTGACCAGGCTGACAGCGGTGTAGAAGCGCACACGTTGGTTCTGTTCGCAGGCTGCAACGCCCAGAGCGGTGGCGATGTGCGTCTTCCCAGTACCGATGCTGCCGATGAGCGCTATGTTCTCCCGCCGAGTGATGTACTCGCCACGGAACAGATCCAGCACCTTGGTTCGGTTGAGGCTCGGGATGGCGGCGAAGTCGAACTCGTCCAACGTGCGCAGGACCGGGAAGCGGGCCTCGCGCAACCGTCGTTTACGCCGGTTGATCTCGCGTTGGCTGGCCTCCTGTTCCAGAAGAGCCAAGAGGTATTCCTCGTGAGACTGACCGGTCTGAGCCGCTTCGTGGGCGAACTTGCGGTAGTTGGCGGTCACAGTAGGTAGGCGCAACTCGCGCAGCAGGATAGGGAGCCGCACATCGATGCTCATCGCCTCCCTCCTGGCGTGCTCAACAGCCGGTCGAATTGGCTCACCTCCGGCCAAGCCACCGGGCTGACGTCGGGGAACAGGCCCTGAGCCTCTTCCAACGGTCTCCTCAGGCGAGGCGGTTCGATCAGGCGTAGCACCAGCTGCTTCACGCCGTCCGCGC
>JAWOGE010000315.1:0-4168 GCA_046497165.1 bacterium
TCTTTCTCTCTGGAGCCATGGAATCCTCCTACTTCATACTCTGGTACATCTCCCGCAGAAATACCATCTTTTCTTCCCCATACGCTTTATCAGGGTCAACCTCATGAATCATCAAGCCATAGGTAATAGGAAATGAGTTGGCCAGATAGCCGGCAATATCATGCTGTGCTTCACTGGTCCAGGCATTACAAAGATGACAATGGTAGCCAATCCTGCTCAGAAAATCCAGATCCTTCTCTATCAGCGCCTTTCGCAAGTTACGGGCCGCCTCACTGTTATAGATCTCTGACAACGGTGCATCATTTACATTCCCGACACTGTAGCGATTCGAGAAATCCTGGATACAGGCATTGACACTCCCGTCTGCATTAATCTTGAGTGACGTGAACGGGTTGACACACACCTTCCATTCTTCTTTCTCTGTATAATCCTTTTTCATACAAGTACCTGCATTGGATTGGAGCGAAAGAAGCGGACCCTCATAAAAATTATCAACAGGCATCTTGTCCCAGAACTCCCGATTCTTCCGGGCAACAGCCTTCACCTCATCAGTCATAACTGCCGCAATAGTGATAAACGGTGTTTTTTTACGAAACTCTGTCCGCGCAAGATAGATAAAATCCACAATCTTTTTAAGCACTGCTTCATAGGAAAGATTCCCTCTTGTTTTTTCACCATAGGAGTTGTCATACACCTCCTTATCAACAGCATCAAAAGAGATCTGAACCCGATGAATCCCTGTTTCAAGCAGTTTACGTGCATTCTTTTCTGTCAACACGGTACCATTGGTAATCATACCAACAACATAGCCTCTCTCTACCGCACGCCTGATCATCTCATATATATCAGGATTCAGCATAGGCTCACCATTACCTGTCATAGTAATATAGGTTCCCTCAGGTAATCCACTGATAATATTATCAAAAGAATCAAGAGAAAGACTCTGCACATTGCGGATCATAGATTCATGGGCACAGTAACGGCAGGATTTATTACAGCGGTTGGTGGGTTCAATAAACACACGCACCGGTGGCTGTGCAAGATACCCCTCATGCTGGTTACTGCTTTTTTCATCGTCAATATCCTGCAGAAGAGATTCCATCTCATGGTACTTCTTTCCATAACATTTTAGAATTGATTGCATCTGCTCCTTGTTTTTCATCTCCACTCCTCCTCATTATTCAGATACCAGCTGATCAACTCATCTATGGTCATAGTGTCACGACCAAAGTATCGATATATAGTTCGCATCAACTCAAGATCTTCCCGGTAATCCACAGTCATACGAAGATCACTTCGATCCTCCTCTGCATAGATACCCTTCAAACTGAATTTCTCCGGATTACGCAGTATGTATGGCGTAACATGTTCCCGGAAAAAGGGATCCGATGCCTCTTCCCATGCTTTTCCCAGTGCATTGAAAGAAAATACTTCAACATCCATACCCAGCGGCCAGGTCCGATCCTCTGCCGAAAGCCGGTTGGCACAGTAATCCACATCCAGCGAGCTCCAGGTGGTAACCATCTGATCAATCACCGCAGGATCAATGAGAGGACAGTCGCTGGTAACCCGCACAATGGCTGCATCTGCCCGCTTCTCTTGCGGGATTGCCTCTTTTGCTGCACCATAATAGCGGTCAAGCACATCGTGCTCACTTCCCCGGAATACAGCGACCCGGTCACCATATTTCTCAGTAACAAGGTCAACCACTGCCTGATCAGCGGCCGCCTCCGTGGTTGCCACTACCACCCGATCTAGCGTTTCGGCGCGAAGTACCCGGTCAAGAAACCGCTCAAGCATGGTCTTCTCACCGATGGGCAGGAGAATTTTATTGGGCAGCCGGGTTGATCCGGTGCGTGCCTGTGTTATAAGTACAGTTCTGTTTTTCATCGGGAATGCCCTTTTTTTTTCTGTTCAAATTCGTCTGCAAGAGCTTCAACATGTGTTTTTCCGGTGTTCAGGTGTTTTCGAGAAACAACGGCCAATCCACGCATGGTTTTAAACCAGTTCTCAGATTTTTTTATAAAAAGTGCACTTTTTTCATTGATATGTGACACTATTCCGTCATAACTGTTTATTTCTATCTCGGTTTTTACAAAATATGACTGAACGATATGAAGCATAAAATCCATAAACATATCTTTGTTTGCAATATTTCCTTTCAGAGTAATCAGTTTTTTTCTAACCGAAGTCAGCCATTGGTTATCGAGACTGGAAAAGGGAATGTCTTTGCCTTCTGTTTTTTCCGCAAGCTCTGTTTTAAAGTCATTTATAATTTCAAGTGCTTCATCGCAGCTTTCAATCATCTCCCCGAGATATGTTTCAGTTTGGTTTACAATACTCTTTGCGGAGTGATAATCTCGTTCCATATCTTCACGGGTAAATCCCGCGAGCTTTTCACGAACCATGGCAACCGGATCGTATGCCGGTCCTGTGAGATGATGGTCGATGACCTCCCGCAATGTCATAAGCTTTGTGCCGTCAATATACGCACCGCCTTCGGTGGCATTTATTACTTCACCGTTATAATTTGCAATATCTTTTTCATAACTTGTTCTGAAAATATTCCATACCCTTTTTGTCTTTATTTTTTCCACATAATTGCCTTTTACATAAAATTCGTCTGCGAGATAGTTATGGGACTGATCTCCGGTATTGACCTTGTCCCACGCTTTTCCGGCCTCTTCAGCAAGCGAAGAGTGGTGTGCGCCGTCCACAGAATACGACAGATCCTGTCCTACAAGAATAATACGGGATATACCGAGTCTTTTCAGAGCCAGAAATATGAGATTTGCAACCGATTTTCCACACGGAACTGCTCCCCGTTCAATGCCCAGCCATCTGAAATGAGGATATTCACGATAAATTGTGCAGGTGGTCATCCCGTACTGTTCGGTACAGATATCGTAAATTCCCCGTTTGATGAGTGGGAGCCCCATGAAAACAATTTTTTTCATCTCATCGGTGTGCGCTTCAAGTCCTTCGTACAGTCCGATTGTGGCATCATTCCGTTCAAGTGATGCCACAAAATGGGGCGTTACTCCCCGTTTCAACAATGCTTCCAGTGATGCGTCACAGGAAAATATGATAGTGTTGTGCTGTATCTCCCGGAGCAGGTCGATATTTTTATCCAGTGACGGTCCCGATGCAACCAGCACAGCATTTTTCCCGGCAAAAAGATTGTCAAGACGATTCACCCCGGGATGTCTGATGATATGGTCAATATTCTCCATCATGTTGTCAAACCCGTTGAGCGAATCCTCAGGACTGTTCCCATGGTCAGAAACCGACTGCTGCATTGCATTTTTAAATGTTCTTATTCCCTCTATGTAGTAATTTTTATCCAATGCCAGAGATCCGCCGGAAGATATGACAGCCATTGATTTTGAATAAAGTTTTATATTGAAATTACTGGAAAAAAAGGAGTAGAAAGCGTTGTAAACTGAGTTTTCACGGATTCCGGCAATAAATGTAATGTTTCCGTTTTTTATGAGATCGATGAAATTAAGAACAGATAAAGCCAGCTTGAGAACGGAGATATCTTTTTCAAACACTATTATATGTTTGACTGCATTAGGTTTTTCCTGCAGCAGTTTGGGTATATGATAGCCGAGACCAAGACCCAGCATAAGAACAAGTTTGGGGTTTTTCAAATCTGCTGATTCAAGATCTTTTTTTATGGAAAGTTCTATGTTTTTCGGGTCATAAAATAAAAGGCGTTTTTCCGGAACTCTCAAATTGAGCAATTTCTGTTTACCGGTTCTGGTGACCTGATATCTGGACTCGTCAACTTTATGCCGTTTAAGTTTTTCTACAAGTCCGGGATCTTTTTCTGCAAGTGCCGCAAGGTTCCCTTTTAAAAAATTTTTTATTTTCATTGTCGGTCTCCCGGATAGTCCTGTTTCAGATTTTTTACAGTCTTAACAACTTTCATGACATCATCGTTGCTCATTGCCGGAAAAAGCGGAATACTGAGAGCTTTTTTATAATATTTTTCCGCAGAGGGACAATCACCCTCTCCTGTTCCGAATTTTTTCCTGTAATAGGGTTGAAGATGTACCGGAATATAATGAACCTGAGTTCCGATACCCTGTTCTTTCAGTTCTTTTATGACTTCTGTACGGGTTTTACCTATTTGGTCAAAATCCATTTCAGTTGCATAAATATG
>JAWOGE010000055.1:0-9697 GCA_046497165.1 bacterium
TTTTTTTTGAAATAATTATTTTAAATCCTCCTGAATGATGCTTGATTTAAAATTTATAGAATTCTCCATAAAAAATACAGAACATAAGATATGTCAGAAATGCTTTTATGTCAATCTAAATTGTCTATGAATATTTCACCGGCTTTTTACATCGAAATCATTCGATTCTGAGTTAGAAAACATGGGAAAGAGTTCTGATTCAGAAGAGTTACACAAAATCTGAGGTTCACCCGAAGATTAATCGGCGATTTTTGTAACTTTTTAAGAACAGAAGGCTTTTTTCGTTTTTCAATGAAAGGGTCGGACGGTTTAGGTCAAACATACAGGTAGGAAATGCTACATACCCGAAACTATTCTCCAGACTCCGTCATCCTCTTTTTTCAATACCAGAAGCATATCATCGCTTGTTTTGACCCATGTTTCATCTTCTTTCTGAAGAATTGATTCCTTTTCACGGGGAATAGCCATTTTCTTTTTGGCCCTTATTTCATAAAAATAATAAACTTCCGCCAAACCTTTTTCAGGATAAACTTCAAAATCCTTTATTTTTATAATCGGTCTGACCTCCATGATTTTTCTGTATGAATCGGATTTAAGAAAACGCTCGAGAGCATCATAATCCACATCATCTTCAGCCGTGGTGGTTCCGTAATTATCGTGATAGTTTCGGGAAGCCAGATTAAGTATGGAGTCAACATCATTTTTTTTAACAGCCTGAACATAACTCATGAAAACCTGAAGTACTTTCCTGTTTTCAGGAGTGTCAGGAATTTCTGTATCTTTTATATATTTTCTATTACATGATACTGTCGCTGAAATTATAAAAAAAACTGCACAAGCAACAAGTTTCTGTTTCATTAGAGCTCCTCCTTATTCACTTTTACTATTTCCGGAAATTACTTTGCCTCGTCCAAGACGGGGATTGGCAAGCTGTCCGTAAACTTTTATTAAAAAAGCACCTGTTTTATTGTCTTTATACCGTCTCATCTGAGACATGGCAATACTCAGCGTCTGATTCTTCTCCAACTCATCTTCATCTTCAACACTGATCTCCATATTGATGTTGATCTGCGATCTTTCCAAGGCTGTTGAATTGATTTTCAACTCTCCACTTCCCCTTATTTTTAATAAACCGTCAACCTCTATGGTTTCAATATTGAAAACTCCACCTTCTGTTTCCCCTGAAAGTTTGATATTTCCAAGATTTGTATCTTCTATGCTGAGTGGGCCCATGGCTGTTGGTATGCTGCCGTTGAAAACAAAATCTTTCCCCTCTATTTCAACTCCTCCGGAAAATTTTTTGTTTTCTGTTGCAGTGCAAATATTCGCATCTCCTGATAGTTTTCCTTTCAAACCCATATCATCTTTAAAAATCCTGAAAAATTCTGCGGGAAATTCGTCAAAGTATGCAGAGAAACAACCACCGGGAGCGGCGTTGAAATCCAATACAAAATCCCCTTTTTTGTTGTTAACTCCACTGACAGATAAAGTTCCGGAATGGGCTCCCGAAAAAACTCCTGAAATGGAAGGAGCAAAAGAGATCTCATCAAAAAGCACAAGAAGCTCACCTTTTTTTGTCAGTTTTCCATCAACGATACTTACAGTTTTAAGAGGAGAATAGACGATATCATGAGCAACAAGACCCATGTCTCGAGAAAAAAGATAGTTGTTTATCATGTTTAGGACATATTCTCCCGGAAAAAACATTTTCAAAGCAAATAGAGAGCCTAAAATCATAGCAGAAACAACAAAAACAGCCGAACGAATAAAAGCCGAAAATCTATCGGATAAAAAACTTTTTTTCTTGAATTTGCTCAGGGTTTCTTTCAATTTAATTAATATTTTTTTCATTCCTCTTCACCTTCTTTAAGTGTTCCAACAATAACGGAAGCATTATAATCCTGTTTATCGTATCTGCTATCAATCCTTACTGAACGGATAAAAATATACCTGTTTCTGTCTTCGGCATTATAAAGCAGACTCATGAGCAGAGGAAGTGATATTTTCCGCATTCCGATCTCTATCTGCTCAATTTTTATATTTTCCATTGATTCATGCTTCATATCTTTTATTGTATCCAGATTCACGCCCACAGCCTCTTTGATACCGCTTATATAAGAAGTCAGATTGGTTTTGTTGTTCTTTATTTTTCTGAGCACACGCTCTTTTTCGTTCTGTACGCGCTGATAAGCGTTCTTCATTCCGGACATCTCTATCATTGTATTTTTTTTCTCAGCTATGCTTTTCTTCTCATTTTCTATCTTACCGCTTAAAAAATAATAGGTCATGAAAGTAACAAAAAAATAAACAACAAAAGCAAAAAGAATAAAAATCTTTTTTTCTCTGTCACTCATGGATGTCAGAGATGCCTGTATGCGTTCTTTCATATTCATTTACAACCCCTTTTAGTTTTTCTTTTTATTTTCCTGTTGCTTTTCGACCACAAATTTAAAATTAAGAGAAAAAGAGTTCCTGCCTCTTCTACTGCTTATCTGTCCTTTATTCATGTCCGTAACATGTGGATGTGTTTCAATTTTATCGGTGGCCTTGTTTATATCTTCAAGTGTATCAGAGTAGCCTGTAAGTCGTACATCCCCGCTGTTACTGATATTTATATTTTTTATATCTATGGAACTGTCTTCAAAAGCGATGAGCGGAAATATCTCCTCCATTAAATAAAGTGCTGAATATTTGTAAAGTTTTTTGCCCGATTCAATATGTTCTTCATTTACGGTTCTTTTCATTATGGAAAGAGCCTGTCTTTGAGACGGCATGTCTCTTCCTATGACATCTTCCGCTAATTTTCGGGCCTTTGCCGTAATTTCATCACTTTCTTTTTTCAGGTTTGTCAGTTTCAACTGCATGGAGATAACCATAATTATATAAGATGCTATACAAAGTAAAACAGTTGCAATTATTCTTTTTTTTATAAAACTGAAGCCGCCTTTGTAGGCAAACTCTTTACGGGCAAAATTGACATTGTCATTTTCACCCTGAAGTCTTACAGAGTTAAGGAGTTCTGAAGAAGTAAAGAGAGCAGATTCAGAAACATCCCAGGAAGACTTAGGAAAAAGAGCCATAAATTTATCTGAAGAAGAAGAAAACAGATAAACTCCTGAAACTTCAGCATGGTCTTTCATAAAAAGAGAGAACCTTTCATAAAGCTCGTCACAAAAATTCAGAAACTTTTTTCTCAATCTTATTTCATCGTCGGAAAGGTTGTCTTCGTTAGTCAAATTTTCCATAGAAGAGAGCCATTCTTTAAAATCTTCTTCGGAACCTGAAGAGCCGAATATTTCACGGGCGGCTTTTTTTATAGAGGAAAAACCTTTTTTGTGAATAACCTGTCCTGAACGGGAAACGAAAGCAGTATAGTCATAACCGATAAAAACAGCGGCATCATCTTTATCACTTTTTATAAAATGAAGCATCTCTTCAGGAATAAAACTGCGTATTTTTTCTCTGTTCACCTCTCCGACCGCCGAAACAATTGACATGAGTTTTTCCCGGGGAATCATCATGACAACAGTTTTTCCATTTTTTGTATACGGCTGAACAATTACATCTTCACTGCTGAAAGAGGTTTCAGTCTCTATGTCCTGTTCTATTATGTTCATAAGTTTATCCCGGTTGACCGGCGGAAAAGTTTTTTCATAATAAAGAACATCTCTCGAAGGAACTACAAAATCTACAAAATCATACTCCGCAAGCTTTTCAGAAGCTTCAGAAATGGGCATCTCCAGAAAGTCAAGCATTGAAACCTGATTGTACTCTTTTATAAATTCCTGAATCAGAATGTCTTCACCTTGTAAAACACACGCTGCAAACTTCATTTAAGCTCCTTTTTCATCCCTGACGGTAATAATATATGTTACCTTTTTTGTCCACAATCATCTCTATCCAGCTCTCAACACCCTGTTTTTCTCCTACGGCACGAATTCTATAAACATTTCCTTCGGTATCAACAACATCCTTGACTCCCTTGTCAAGAACAACTTCATTTTCTGCACAAATCTTCATAAAACCGTCAACAGTATCAAATCCGTCTCTGGCCCTGCCTGCAAGAATTTTACCGAGAAATTCACGCATGGCAATATCATCGTAAAA
The DNA here is from genome assembly GCA_046497165.1 of bacterium. Taxonomy (GTDB): domain Bacteria; phylum UBP6; class UBA1177; order UBA1177; family JAWOGE01; genus JAWOGE01. Next base: position 4,108 of record JAWOGE010000055.1, read on the forward strand.
CATTGTCAGAGATTTATCCTGTGCATAATTTCTTATTATGGCCTCAATCATCCGCGGAGAAGCTTTATTAATATTGATTTTTCCCGTTGAAAAAATTGTAATATACGGTTTAAGAAGTCGGTATACAACATCTGTAACACCGTATATCATTCTCAATTCATCAACGGTATCAAAACGGGCGTTTTTTACTTTTACCCGGGGCTCAAAACTGTCATATAAAGATTGTTCATCTCCACCGCCCCGATATTTTTCACCGTCATCATATCTTTCATTGTCTGTATCCACCCAGTCGACAATATTTTGAATAAGTTCCATACGATCAACATATTCACGACGAGAAGTGTTATCCACAAAAAGAAAATCATATATATCAGGCTCTATGATAGCTTCAAGCATACTGATAACAACATTTCTTGTTCCATAAGAGATATTGTTCAGATTTATCTTAGTATCTTCATTTTCAAACTCCAGCCTGAAATTTCCGGGAAATTCAAACACCGGATCACCGTCTCTGGCATAAAATGCCTCATTTGCAGATGAAGTATCCGTCTCTCCCGAACTACCGTTATTTCCATCTCTTACACCTCTCTGCCCCACGAGATTTTCCATATCGGCAAAAGGACCTGCTTCAACAAAAGTTCTTAAAAGGACAGTGTCAAAAGGAACAATATCCCATATTTCAAAACTGCGCCCCACTCCGAAGGATTCAAGTGTCTTTTCAAGCTGTGACTGAAGATCAAAAACAATTGTAGCAAAATGAGCCGCCGATTTAGCAAGAACTCTTGCTTCAGCTTTTCTTTTATAATTCATGGCCATCTCAAATTCAGTCTGTGATTCGTAATTCATGTCAGTGACAATAGGAATAAGTATTGAAATAATGACTATTACAAGAAGCAGAGCAACTCCTTTCTTTCTCCTCTTACTGAATTTTTTCGTAAAAACCGTACTGTATTTTTTAATCAATTTTTTCATATTAAAAAGAAAATGGTCTTCTGACTTTTATTTCAACTATGGATTCAACGAAAAAAGGAAGACCTCCTTCGTTTTCATCCCGTATGTCCATAGTTATTTTGATTTTCGGGGGCAGTATATCACCCGTATCTATGGATTCGGTATTCCATTCCTCTTTCCACTCCTTTCTTTCCGCATCCCAGTACTCTATGAGAACACTGTTGAAACCGGAAAGTAACGGATAGACATTGCCACCTTTTTCAGGGAAAGCATCCACCCAGGAACTCTCTCTTCTCATGAGAACATTTTCGCCATCTATATTGTCTCCATAATATTCTATCTCTGTCTGACTGCAGGATTTGACATTGGAAACCATCTTGGCATGATTCAGACTCGCGAAAGTAAGATGTGATACAGGGGAATCAGGCACACCTTTGAAAACTGTAACATGTGTTTCTTCAGGGCCTCCTTTATTCATTGTCAAAAAAGCATTTTCAATATCGCGTTTCATAAGATCAAGAGTAAAATAAACCCGTCTGTAACGCTCCGAACTCTCTTTTATGGTGGATCGGCCTGTGAGTATACCTGAAAATGAAAAATACACCGAAGAAGCAACTATGGCGGTTATGGTAATTGCGGTTAAAACTTCTATTAAAGAAAATCCTCTGTTTTTCATATCACTTACCTGTAGTATCAAAGGGATTGAATTTTTGATTTGTATTCTGCAGCGAAGGTCTGTTTGCCCCGTCCTTCTGAAAAGGATTTTTTTGCTGAGAAGGTGCTGAAGGCGTTTTCCCTCCTGCACCGGGCGGTCCGGAAGGTGCCTGCTGGAATTTTTCCATCTGACCATCAGCCGGAAGAAAAATCGTAAATTCAACATTTTCCGAAGCCCGTTCACCTCCATCCCACATCACTTTCAAAGTTAATTTTCTTATGCGGGCTTCAAAAAAATCCTCTATCATGCCTTTTGCTCCCATGAGCATGGAAGCGGACTCCTCCATATATCCACCATCCTGGTCCGAGGTAGAAACATCGGGAAGTGGCAGAAAAACTTTGACAATGGACCACTCCCATCTGAAACCCTCGTAGGCAGCTTCATCAAAATCACCCTCCTCGGTTATTTTATCAGAAGGCACTCCGTTTTCGTCTATCCACAGCTGTACATCATGAAGTTTTTTCCAGGCCAGTTCCGTTCCGAGATATATTTTTCTGACCTTCTGGTTATAAAGATAACTTGCACTGACAATTCTTGAGACAGCTATCATAGTTCCCGCAAGAATAGCGGTTGCAACCATAACTTCAAGGAGAGAAAACGCTCTCTTCATTTGCCCTCCTCATCTCTGTCCTCAAACATTTCTCTGATATTTTCAATATTTTCCTCAAAACTTCCGGGAGATATTTTTGTATTCATGAAAAAATCGGATTCAATATAAGCAATCGGTTCTTCAGAATCCTCATCTCCCACCGCGAGATAAAAAGGCTCTATGCGTCCCTGAGGAAAAATATGTACAAACATAATCGCCTCTTCTTCATTCTCTTTTTCAAGTTCGATATCCGTATCTCTCATAACATCCGGTGTATGGTAAGAAAAAAAAGCCTTCCATTTTATACCTTGCGGCAGCTTTTTTTTCTCAGACACAGCTTGAAATTCGGGGGTTATAATCTCTTTTATATCCCGCTTGGAAGGGACAAAATTCTCCCAGTGATAAAAATCATCAACCAATGAATCGTCCTGTTTGGCCTCCATCATCTGAAAAAAATTCCCGGCACCTGAAGCCCCGCCTTCTCTCCTCTCAAAAGGATCTATAAAGCTGTCGAGATCCTCTTCGAGTTTTTCTCTTTCTTCATTTAAAACCTCAGCTTCAGACGAGGTCATTAAAAAAAACGGAGTGTCACTTTCTTCGGCCCAGTAAGAAGAGTTTTCAAAATCGATTGCAACCCGTATATAAATATTATTTCTAATGCTTTTCATTAAAATATTACGGAGAAAAGCATTGAATTTACCCATTTCACTCGTGGCACGAAATCTTCCTATATTTGATACGGCAGGAATGGTTATTCCGATCATCATGGTAAGAAGTGTCAACACCAGCATCATTTCAATCAAAGAAAATCCGCTGCTTCTGAAAAATCTTTTTTCGAAAAAAGATATCATCAATAATCGTCTCCGCCATCATCCCAGTTTGTTATGTCGTCTCCGCCCCCTTCCTGTCCATCGGGACCAAAAGAGTAGAGATCGTAAGAATTCCCACGGCTTCCGGGATATATATATATATATTCATTTCCCCAGGGATCCTTTGGAACTTTTCCACCCTTGAGTATATCTTTTTCTGCAAGTTCACGAAGCCCGGCATCACCTCCCGGATAAGTACCGTATTCCGTTTTATAAAGATCGAGTGCGTTTGAAATGGTGTTTATATCCATCTCGGCCTGTTTTTTCTGTGATGTGTCAAGGTAACGCATAACACCAACACTTACAGCACCCATTATCATGGCCATTATTGTTATGACCACCATGATTTCGATCAGAGAAAAAGCTTTTTTCTTCTTTTTTCCTTCAAAAAACTCCTTAAAAAAAATCATCATGAATTTAAACATATAAGCCTCCTTTATTTGTTTTCTATGCAACCACATCGTTTATTTGAATAATGGGCATTACCACCGCAAAAACTATGAATCCCACAACAAGAGCGAGAAGCACAATCATAACAGGCTCTATCATACTTGTAAGTTTTTCAAGAGTATAACCCACCTCTTTCTCATAGCTTTCAGCCAGTGTTTCCAGCATCTCTTCTATGTCACCACTTTTCTCCCCTATGGAGATCATCTGAATGACAATGGGAGGAAATTCACCCGAGCGTTTCAGAGGCACCGCAACAGACTCACCCTCTTTTATGTTTTCTCTTGCATTGGATATGGCATTTTCCAGAATTCGATTTCCTATAACCCGTTTTACAATATCAAAAGCCAGAAGTATTGAAACACCTGAATCAAGAAGTGTTGCAAGGGTTTTTGAAAAACGAGAGATCGCTATTTTTCTGTTGACGGAACCGAAGATCGGCATGGTTATAAGAAATCTGTCCCATTTAAGATGACCTTCTTCTGTGCGTATATAACGCTTGAAAGCAACAAAACCGGCAATCAGAATCATTAAAATGAGCCACCACCAGCTACCCACGAAATCAGAAAGCCATAAAAGAACTCTTGTCTGAAAAGGCAGTGCCATTTCTATATCTTCAAACATTTTAGAAAGTTTGGGAATAACAACTGTAAAAAGAACACCGACAACAAGAACCGCCACAATAAGAAGTATGGCAGGATATGTCATGGCACTTTTCACTTTATTTCTCAAATCAACCTGTGATTCAAGAAAATCGGCGAGACGGAGAAGAACCTTGTCCGTGGCTCCGCTCTCTTCACCCGCTTCAATCATACTGCGGTAAAGGTCCGAAAAAATATCCGGAAAATCTCTGGCGGCTCTTGAAAAACTGTATCCTTCCTGCATTTTATTTTTTATAATGAGCATGCTTTCTTTAAGGTATTGATTTTCCTGTTGTCTTGCAACAGCATCAACTGCTTCAACAAGGGGAATATGGGCCTTCTGAAGTGTTGCCAAAAGCCTTGTCATGGAAGCTATCTCGCCGGGAGAAGCCTTTCTTCCGAGGCGGGAAAACAGCTCTTTGAGGCTGTCTATACCGATACCTTCTCTTGATGATTTTTCTTTTATTTCAGTTACAAAGCAACCATTTTTCTGAAGTCTGGTCTTTACAGAGTTTTTGTTGTCACCCTCAACAAGACCCTTTTTTTCTTTACCGTTGCTGTCAATTATAACATAGGAATAAAGTGGCATCACTTATCCTCCTGTGTTCTGAGAAGCACTTCATCGGGCGAAGTTATCCCTTTTACAGCTTTCATGGCTCCGTCCTCTCTCAATGTAAGCATTCCCATAGATGCGGCAAGTCTTCTTATGGCAGATGCATCCTCTTTTTTAACCACCGCTCTTTTTATCTCCTCATTCATGACAAGAAGTTCAAATATACCGCTTCTCCCACTATAACCACTGTAATTACACTCTTCACATCCCACGGCTTTATAAAATGAATGACCGGAATATTCTGCAGGATCAAGTCCCAGTTCTTCAAGAACAGGAGCTTCCGGAAAATAAGCTTCTCGACATGAAGGACAGAGAACACGAACAAGACGCTGTGCCAGAACTCCGAGAATGGTGGAAGAAATAAGAAAAGGTTCGACTCCCATATCTATGAGCCTTGTAAAAGCTGTAGGGGCATCGTTGGTGTGAAGAGTGGAAAAAACAAGATGTCCCGTAAGAGAAGCGTTTACAGAAATATCAGCCGTTTCTTTGTCGCGTATCTCACCCACAAGAATCACATCGGGATCCTGTCTCAGAATAGATCTCAATCCGCTTGCAAAAGTCAGTCCTATTTTCGGGCGTATATTTATCTGATTTATTCCCTTGAGCTGGTACTCCACAGGGTCCTCTTCCGTGATGATTTTTATATCAGGTTTGTTTATTTCCACCAGAGCAGAATAAAGCGTTGTGGTTTTACCTGACCCGGTAGGCCCGGTAACCAGAAAGATTCCATGTTTATGCTGAATAAGCCGCCGCATCTGTTTTAGA
>JAWOGE010000153.1:0-12393 GCA_046497165.1 bacterium
GATTTATATCACAACAGTTAGGGAGGAAGCTTGAAATCAATTTATGAGATGTTTTTGATGCCTTTTTCTGCGGGGAACCGGTATGGGATCATTTCAATTGAATTTCAATGATCCCTTTGGCTACTCAGCAGATTCGGTTTCAGTCGACGACTTCGACTCGCTCCTTCTTCTGCAACCGCCCGTAAATCGTCGCGAAGACGATGCCGACTACGGCAAGCCCGGCGCTGGAAATGAAATACGCGTTGTATCCGCCGGTATCACCGAAGGTGTTGAACAGCATGCTGTTAAACTGCGGCAGGATAATGTCGGGGAGATAGCCGATAAGGGAGATCGTGCCGATCGCGGTCCCCATTACGATGTTGCTATACCCGTCGTCTCCCAAGATGGACCAGTAGGTACCACGAATCGCGTAGAGGAATATCGCCAAGGCGATAACCACCGCGAAGAAAACGCCGTGCGCCATGGTGGCGGGGAGAATCGCCGCTAGCACGAGGAGCGCGCCGGCGCCGGTAAAGGCTGTTATGAGCGTATTCGTTGATATAATGGATGTTTCGAGACAATATGAGGATGACGGACAAAAGAAACAGATGTTCCCGAATGTTGTACTCAGTGCCGGGGTTGCATAAAAAGGAGTTAATATGGTTGACGAAAAAAACAACAATTACGAATATCTTCCTGAAAATTATGAAGAGGAAGTTCTGAAAAGAAAGCGCGAAGCAAGGAAATCCAAAGACGATAAAGAGGGGAAGGCCGGAGAGATAGAGATGCATTCTCTCATGGATATTTTGACCATACTCCTGGTTTTCCTTCTTAAGAGCTACGCCACGGATCCGATAAACATCGAACCGAGTTCAGATCTTGATATTCCCAAATCCACAGCACAGCTGAGACCGGTAGCCACAGTTTCAGTTACGGTTTCTAAAAGTACTATTGTCGTAGATAATCAACCTGTTATGTCTATCAAAGACGGAAAGGTTGATGCTTCGGAAAAGCGTGGTGGCGGAGATGGTTATTTTATAGAACCTCTTCACAAGGTTTTGACAGATGCTGGTGAAAAAAAGCGTAAACTGGCAAGCATAAACCCGAATGTTAAGTTTGACGGAATCTGTACGCTTGTAATGGACAGAGAGATTCCCTATCGTCTGCTTACAGAAATAATGTACACTGCGGGTCAGGCCGAATTCCAGAAATTCAAGTTTGCTGTTATAGCAGGTGAAGAAGCTGGTTGATGACGGAAGATTGAAATTATGGAGGCCGACTCTTTGCGGAGTCGGTCTCTTTTGTTTAAAAATTGAAAAAGTAATAATGCATTTCATATTGGGGTGAGAGATGGCTGAATCAAAAAAAACTGCCAAGGCTTTGAGAGTTGGCGTTATTCACAACGGAAAAGTGCTTGACGAACAGATTTTCAGAAAGCCAGAAACAATTTTTATAGGTGATACCGCTAAATCACACTTTGTTATTCCTTCCTCATCTCTTCCCAGTAAGTTCCCTATATTTTATTATAAAGCCGGGCGTTACGAGCTGGTTATAATGGGAGACATGACCGGGAAAGTATTCCTTAAGGGTAAAGTTGTCAAAATTGAAGAGGTTGTTAAAAAAGGGATGCTTAAAAAAAGAGGTAAGGCTTATGTGCTGCCTCTTTCTAAAGATGCACGGGGAAAAGTTTCCGTAGGAAGTGCAATAGTACTTTTTCAGTTTATTGTTCCACCACCTAAACCTCCCAAGCTGAAGTTGCCCAAATCCATACGAGGATCCTGGACGCAACACATGGACTGGCCTTTTTTTATGACTCAGTCCATTTTATTTGTAATAGGATTTTCAATTATTTCCTATATGCTGACATTGCCTGCTCCGGAACCCTCACAGTTGGAAAAGGTTTCAAATCGGTTTGCAAAGCTCATTGCACCCCCTGAAAAAATAAAAGCTGAAGAGAAAAGTGATATGGAGGAGGGTGAAGGTCAGAAGCAGGTTCAGAACACACAGGCTAAAAAAGAGCAAAAACAGGAAGAAGCCAAGCAGGAGACAAAAAAAGAGAAAAAGCAACACCGTTCACCTGATGACATAGAAAAAGAGCAGCGTATTCGTCGCGAAGAGATGAAGAAAAAAGTCGCGGGAAAAGGATTGCTCAAGTTGATAGGAAGTAAGGGTGAATCCGGTGATGGAGGCCTCATATCCGATGTTTTGAGTGAAGGAGGAAAAGATCGTGATATTGATTCCGCTCTGGCTGGTGTCAAACAGATAGGAATAGCAAAAAGCAGTGCTGACAGATCGAGAAAAGGTGATGCGGAAGGAGTGGAAACAGTTAAATCCAAAAAGCTTGAAGTGAAAAAGTCCGCCGGTCGGGCCAAAGTGGCACAGAAAAAAGAAAGAGAAATAAAAGCAAGAGCAACTATGGGAACAACGGAAGTTGACGGATCCGTAGACCAGAACAGTATAAAACGAACTGTTAGAAGACACAGCAGAGCAATTCAACGCTGTTATGAACGGGTGCTTAAAACAGATCCTACACTTAAGGGAAAAATAGCAGTCTCTTTTATGATAAATATGAGGGGAAGGGTTGAAATGGTTGAGATAAGTGAAGATACCATGAATAGCGCCAAGGTTGCTTCCTGTATAAAGGGTGTTGTTAAAAGATGGCGTTTTCCCAAACCGGACGGTGGTCCTGCACAGGTTACTTTCCCATTTGTTTTTTCAGCATCTCAGTGAATTTGAGATGTTTTTATAGTGAAAAAAGGGGGGCGGAAACATGAAAAAAACATTGATGATTTTTATTGCAATTGTTTTTATCTTTTCTATACTTTATGCAGAAGAACAAAAAGGATTGAAAATTTCTTTTGCTGAAATGAAGCGTGAAGCTGCAGAGAAAATACGCAAGATAACTGAAGCCAAGAAGACAGTGGAAAAAATGATAGAGAAAGCAGAAAAAGAAAAAGATTTGAGATGGAAAATCTGTCTGGATGATGTTATGACTACAATTACCGGAATAATAGCAAGCTCTAAATCCTCAGAAAAAAGAATGATAAATCTTGGTGGAACAGAAAAACAAAGTACTGCCGAAAGTCAACTTGTACTTATTCGCGGACTTGCTGATTCTGCGGAACAGGCACTTGCCGAAGCTTATTCTTGCGAAAGAAAGATATCAACTGTTCAGGCTAAAACCAGGGTTGAAGTTGAAAAGGATGATTCGCTTTCTGAAGATGAGGGAGTCAGTGGTTCCATGGGTGTCGGTTTTACTGATGATTTTGTGTCGTCTAAAAATAAAAGTAATCTTGGAGACAGTGATTTTGCCGATGCTGCCGGTTCTGATGAAAGCGGCAGTCCTGTGGAAACACCCGAAGAAACTGGCGGAGAAGCGGATTCAATTGCAGAGGATGACGGCATTGCCAGCCCTGAAATAGAGGATGTGAGTCCGACAAGATACTGATTGACAGAAGAATAAGAAGTTACTTAATGAAAAAAACAATTTTTTTGCTGTTTATTTTTGTATGGACTGTCAGTTTATATTCAAAGGATTCTGATACCGATAAAGGATTCAAACTTACTGACAGTACCAAGCTCCATACTACTGCTGAAGTGGAGATGGAATACTCTTCAAACATAACAAAAGCTTCTGAAGATACAGTAGTCAACGGTAAAAATATTGAGGCGACAGATGATATAATTATGCATTATAAACCGGGATTGCGTCTGAAAATAGACGATTCCTTCAAGACTCTCGGTATGTCGATTTTATTTGATTACAATCATTATCTTGGAGTAACGGATGATTCCACATCGTCAAAATATTCCACACTGAACCTTTCTTCGGAAATCCTTGGAGAATGGAACAAGGATGCAAAGGCTGTTGTTGTTGTAAAAAACTATCTTGACAGAAGATCTCATCCGAACAGCCAGGTTCTTCAGGGGATTCATTCAAATCTTCATGAAAGATTCAAAGCAGATTTTATTTTTCGTAACAGTCAGGATACTCTGTTGTTTAAGCTTACACCGGCTTTCGATCTTAACTATTATGAAAGCAGATCACTCAGAGGTCATAATTACATGAATATAAAAGGTGGTTTTTTCGGCCGATGGAAATTTTTACCCAAGACCATGTTTTTTATAAATTCATCAATTGTATACAGGAATTTTTTTGAATCTGATTTTTCCAAACTTGAAAACTCTTACCCGGTAACTGTTTTCGGAGGTTTTGCAGGTCAGATAACTCCCCGAATATCCGCTAAAATATCAGGAGGATATACTGCCACCATGACCAATGATAACAATCATGACTTTGTTATGGCCGCAGAACTTGTTTATAAATATTCCCGTAATCTTCTGGCAAAAGTCGGTTATGTTCGTTCCTATTTTCCCACTACACATTTTCAATATTACAGAAAGGATAAACCTTATATCGGTACAGACTTGAGATTTTTCGGAAAACTTCTTGTTTCCATGAAGGCGAGCTACTCTTATCTGAATTTTGGTAAAGATATAAGAGACGATGCCAATGTTCATTTCGATCCGGATAACACACCGGATACCAGAACAGATCATCTTTTAAGTATTTCGCCCTCAATTCAGTATAATATACTTGAGTGGCTGGGTACCGAGGTGTTTTATGATTTCAATTTGAGAAAAAGTGATTACAGTCAGGAATATGAAATCGAAGGAGACGAGGGCACAACTTATAATGAAAAGCGTTATTTCAACTATGTCGAACATCGTATTCTTCTCAATATTTCTCTTGACTATTAACAGCAATATTTTATGAAGTACAGCCATTTCATTTTATTTGTAACTCTTTTTTTTGCGATATCCTGCACTTTTCAGATGAGGGAAGAGAGTTCCGAAAACAGTGTTGCTTCCAAAGAAAATATTTTTGTTGAAAATCAGGACACAGGCGGTTCAGACACCTTCGGTCCCGGCGATATCTTGCATATAAAAGTTTATGATGCTGAGGAGCTTACCGGCAATTATCAGGTTGGTCCCCGAGGGCGTATAGTTTTCCCGTTCATAGGTGGAGTAGATGTTCGTGGCATGTCAAATTTTGAACTGGCGGCTTACATTGAAGAAAAATTAAGAGGAGATTATTTCAGGAACCCCCAGGTAGTTGTTTTTCTTGAAGAGTATGTGAGCAAGATGGTTTATATCCTCGGACAGGTAAAAAAGCCTCGTCAAATGGAGATAAAAAAACAGACATCTGTTTTAGAGGCCGTAGCGGTGGCCGGAGGTTTTACAAAACTTGCAGATAGATCCAATGTTATTGTAAGAAGAATGGATGAAAAAGGTAAAGAGCTTAAATTCGTACTCAATGTGGACAGAATGATAGATGGAAAAGAGACAATTTTTATACTTCATCCGGGGGATGTGGTTTTTGTAAAAGAAAGGTTTTTTTAGTCTATGCTGGATAAGGAATTTGATATAAAACAGCTGTTCAATGTAGTAAAAAGGCGCTTGTACATATTCATAAGCATTATTGTTCTTGTGCTTGTTTTTACGGCAATTTACATTTACAGAGCTCAGCGGATATACAAATCTGTGGTAATGATAGAGATTGAACCGCGGGCAGCAAATGTTCTTGGAAGAGGTATGGAGGTTGTTTCTGTTGGAAGTCCCGGATATTATTGGTCTAACAGAGAGTACTATGCGACTCAGCAGGAGATCATGAAAAGTCGTGAGGTGTGTGCCAGAGTTATTGAGAGTATTCCGCCGTCAATGCTTGAAAAATTTCTCATGAGCAACAGAGATCCTGAAAATGAACTGAATCTTCCGGAAGATGGAGAAAATAAGAAAGAAGTGGATCCTGTTTCCATCCTTCAGGGAAGTATCTCTGTCAGCTCTCAGAAAGACAGTAATATCTTTTATATAAGTGTTCGTCATGCCGATCCTGAAGTAGCGACCTTTTTTGCAAACACCCTTGCTTCATCCTATGTTGATTTTAATCTTGAAAAAAAATATGTTGCGACGAAAGACGCTGCAGGTTGGCTGAGTGAACAGAGTGCCAATTTAAAGGATAAACTTGAAAAGGCGGAGACAAATCTTTTTGAATTCAGAGAGGAAAAAGGCGTTCTGGCTTCCTCTTTTGATGCCCGTGATGAAATGCTTTCAGATAAAATAAAAAGGCTTCAGAATGAAATCACAGAAAAGGAGATAGCTTCCAACGCTTTTGAAGCAAAGTTTGATCAGCTAAAAGATTTTTCCGGAAAAAGCAGTATATTTAACTCAGACAGGATGTCCGATATAATAAAAAACATGAAGGTGAAATATTTTGAGCTTCAGTCAGAACTTCAAAAAAGGTCTCAGTTTTACGGAGACAGACATCCTAAGATACTTGAAGTTGTTGCGGCCATGGAAGATCTGGAACAATCCATTGAAAAAGAGGCCGAAATGGTTGTTGAGAGTGTCGAAAAAGAGGTTGTGGCCCTGAAATCGGAACTTCGGAATTTGAAAAAAATGCTTCACAGTGTAAAAGTGGAAGCCTTGAACCTTAACAAACTAAGAATACAGTACAACAAAATACAGCGGGAAGTTGAAACCACCAACAAGCTTTACAACATAGTTCTTGAACGAACAAAAGAAGCAGATCTCAGCTCTCTTTTGAAAAGTAACAATATCAGAATCATAGATAAAGCGAGAGTTCCCGGTGCTCCTGTGGAGCCTAAAGTGAGACTTGTAGCGGTAATAGGTGTTTTTCTTGCTCTTCTTATGGCGATGATGGGGGTTTTTCTAATTGAGTTTTTTGACAATCGTATTCACAACTTTGAGGAGCTTGAAAAAATAATAGGTAGCAGCATTCTCGGAGTGGTTCCCCGATTCGGCAAGAATAGGGATTCGGAAATGGCTGAAATGGCTTTTGAAGAGGAGGGGCACTCTTCAATTGTTGAAGCTTTTCGTTCCATACGCACAAATATAAGACTTGTGAGTCCGGATGCTGATAACTCCAGTTTTTTAATAACCAGCTCAGACTCAAAAGAGGGCAAAACTACGGTTTCTGCAAATATTGCGGTGAGTTTTGCTTTGTCTGGTAAAAAAGTTATTCTCATTGATACTGACATGAGGAAACCCCGTGTCCATAAGGTTTTCAACATGAAAAATGACAGGGGAATAGCGAATTGCATGCTTGATGAAAGCACCCTTGACGAAGTTATAAGAAAAGATGTTTATAAAGGACTCGATGTTTTGACCTGCGGTCCTATCCCGCCCAATCCTCCTGAGTTGATAGAGTCCATGAAATTTCGTGAAATAACCAAAAAGTTGAAAGAAAGTTATGATGTGGTTATTTTTGATTCACCTCCTGTGGGGGCAGTGACAGACGCTGTGGTCATAGCATCTCATGTGGATTCAGTGATTCTTGTTGTTAAAATAAAAGACACCGGTAGGGATTTCCTTAAAAACACAGTGACACAGATAAAAAAAGCAGATTCCCAACTTCTCGGGTCTGTTGTAAACAATATTGATATAAAGGAGGGAGGTCGCTACGGGGCTTACTCATACTACTATTACCAACGATCGGATTATTACGGAAATGAAGATAATGAAAATATTTAAAATTTTTTTTATGTTTCCTCTTTTATTTTTCATTTTTTCCTGTACAGTTCCGCTTCATATTGATCATCCTGTTGCCCGCGGAGATACTTACTATCTTTTTGCGACTTTTTATGGTGATGATTACGAAGGTCGCAAAACTGCTTCGGGAGATGTTTTTGACCCCGGGAAACAAACCTGTGCCGCAAAGGGTTTTCCCCTCGGAACGCTCCTTGAAATCACAAACATAGATAACGGAAAAAAAACACTTGTGCATGTAAATGACAGGCCCGGTGAAAATGTTATCGATCTTTCCAAAAAAGCTTTTTCCGATATAGCTGAAATTTCCGAAGGCAGGATAAGAGTCAGAATTACGGTTCTGGGGTCTTCTGATTCGGGAGATGTTCGTTATGAAGAAAAAAAATCTGATGTTGCCGGGGTGGATCTTGTATATACCGTAGAGCTCATGTCATTTTCGCAATTTGATGCCGCTGCAAAATACAAGGAGAAGTTCGGCTCAGAGCAGGTTTATATCTTTGCGGATCACGGCAGTCGAGATATATACCGCGTAAGAGCGGGTGCCTTTAAAAACCGTAAGGAAGCGGAGAAGTTTCTTTCTGAAAAATTTCCCGAAAGTGAAAATGCTGAAGTTATATCTCTGGAAAAATAGCTTTTTATTTATCCTTCTTTTTGTTCCGTTTATTTGCGGAGCTGACAAAGTTGAAAAGATATTGGGTGGAGGGGTTTCAGAAAGCAGATTTTCTCCGTTTGTAACCATAGCAATAGCTGAAAATATAAAAGGTTTTTCTCTGGAAGTGGATGGTGAGATATATGATTCCGAGGAAAAGAAATCTTCAATTCAGGGTAATTATAAAGTCGCTTTCGGAAAGGGGAAAGGGATTGATATAGGTGGCAAACTGTTTGAATCATCCGTTCTGACCATTCGGAGCAAATTTTCTTTTATTATGGTTGACGAAAAAATGTTCAGGGGAGATATAGTTGTACACCGCTTAAAAGAAGGGTTTACGGTTGTAAACAAACTTCACATAGAAGATTATGTCAGAGGTGTCATAAACAGCGAAATACTGGCAGGTTGGCCCTTTGAAACAAAAAAAGCACAGGCTGTTCTCGCCAGAACATATGCGGTTCACGCAAAAATGTTTTCTTCAAAATATAAACTTTATACTCTCGCACCGAGCGTTCTCGATCAGGTTTACAGCGGTTTTAAAAAGGAAGACATGGAGGCCAACAAGGCCGTTGATAAAACGAGAGGCGAAGTCTTAACTTGGAACAATCGTCCTGCAACAATATATTTTCATTCCACATGCGGCGGGAGTACTGCTTCTTCAGAGGAGGTCTGGGGAAAAAAGATTCCGTATCTCAAATCGGTTTCCTGCAAGCATTGTAAAAAATCTTCTCTTTACAGATGGAGGCGTGTTATTTCAAACAGAAAACTGCGGACGGATCTTAAAAAAAGTGGTTTTTTAAAGGGGAAAATACGCTCTATTTCTGTTAAAAGAGGTAAAACAAGAGTGAAGTCTGTTATGGTAAACGGCTCCCGGGAAGTTCCGGTGAACAGATTTCGTGCCGCTGTGGGATTCAGCGTTATATGGTCCAATGACTTTTCCGTTAAAAAACGCTCAAATTCATGGGAGTTCAGGGGAAAAGGAGCCGGTCACGGTGTTGGAGCCTGTCAGTGGGGCATGGCGAGTCTTGCCGAAAAAGGGAAGAAATATGCTGAAATTGTTGAATATTATTTTCCAGGAACAAAATTGAAAAAAATGTACTGATGAAAAAATCTCTTTTTGATTATAAATTGCCCCGTGAACTAATTGCTGAAAAACCGGTTGAACGCGGTCATTCCCGCATGATGATTCTGTCGAGAAAAAGCGGAAAAATTCGTCACGGTGAATTCAGTGAAATAGTAAATATTCTGCCTGAAAACACCAGCATGGTTTTTAATGCCACCAAAGTTATACCTGCTCGGATTTTTGGAAAAAAGAAAACCGGAGGTGCTGTGGAGGTGCTTCTTATTAAAAAGATCAAAGAAACAGAGTGGGAAGTTATGATAAAAAGTTCCGGAAAAATACGAGAAGGTGCGGATATCTGTTTCAGACCGGACATATTTTGTCGTGTAAAGGAGAAAAAAGGAAAGAAAGCGTTGGTTCGTTTTTATCCTGAAAATGTTGATGTACTTGGTTTTGCAGATAAAGCGGGGGATATGCCTCTCCCCCCATATATACTGGGTAAACGGGGTGAAAAAATAAGCAGAAAAGAGGATAGATTTTCATATCAGACCGTTTATGCTGAAAAACCGGGTTCTGTTGCCGCACCAACGGCAGGGCTTCATTTCAATGAAAATTTGCTGGGAAGCCTGGAGAAAAAGTTTTCTGGTCGCATTTACAATGTTTATCTCAATGTTGGCCCCGGCACCTTTGAACCGGTATCAGCCGGTGATATAAGAGATCATAAAATGCATGGGGAAGAGTATTATGTTCCGGAAAAAACAGCTGAAAAGATAAACAAAGACAAAAAAAACGGAAAAATGATTCTCTCTGTGGGAACAACCACAGTCCGCACCTTGGAATCTGTTTGTGAAAATGGTCGGATACAGCCGGGAAAAGGAGAAACGGAGTTGTTTATATATCCCGGTTATGAATATAAATTTGTTGATGCCGTATTGACGAATTTTCATCTTCCCTGCTCAACACTTCTGATGATGATATCAGCTTTTACCGGCAGAGAAAATCTCATGAACGCCTATAAAGAAGCTGTTTCCAAAAGTTATCGTTTTTACAGTTACGGAGACTGCATGCTTATACTCCCCTGAAACGATCCCCTTTCGATCCCCTTTCGATCCCTCTTGCAGTTTCGATATAGTGAATCTCTCATCCCCACGCTTTTTCAAATCCAAACAGAGAGATTTTACCTGTGGGTATTTTTAATTGTCGTCAGGGGTAATTATAGTTGTCGTTGGACAAGGAGGGGTTGATTGTTCGGAAGATCAAAAAATAAAATCAAAGTAATTTTCTCTATTTATTACTTCATATGATGCGTTACTGTAAGTCTCGCTCCAGAGTTGCGGAGCTTTCGGAGTTTTCTTTCCATATTTGAACTCATAACCGGATAGGTTTCCCCCTTTTTCTTCAACAAGATCTATTTCCTGCTGATTCCATGTTCTCCAGAAATAGCTGTTAAGTATTTCATTTTTATATGCATTTCTTTTAAATCTTTCAATTAATACAAAATTTTCCCAAAGTTCTCCAATATCGTTTCTTATATCAAGCGGATTAAAATTAGCTATCAGAGCATTTCTTATTCCTGTGTCATAAAAATAGTACTTGTTTTTTTTGACGATCTCTTTCCTGAGATTTCTGCTGAAACCGGTAAGGCGGAATATGACAAAAGATTTTTCGAGAATATCAATATATCGCCCAACTGTTTTTCCATCAATTTCTAATTTTTTTGCAATTTCAGAAAGCGAAACTTCGCTCCCTGTCTGAAAAGCGAGAAGTCTGAGAAGATCAAAGATCACGCGGCTGTTCTTTATTCTGTCAAAAGCAATGATGTCTTTAAGAAGATAAGAATGAGCAAGTTCTGTAACTATTCGTGACTTTTCATCTTTTGACTTGGCTTCAACAACTTCCGGATATGATCCGTAAACAAGAAACTCCTCAAGTTTTTCTTTCAAGTCGTATCTGTTAAACATTTCTGAAAGCTCTATCTGTGCGACAGGAAACATGGTCAAAGTCCTTTTTCTGCCGGTCAAAGGTTCTCCGACAGTTCCCGCCAAATCAAAAGAGGAAGAACCAGTTGCAATAACCATCAGATCAGGATTGTTATCTATGAGCATTTTAAGTCCGGAACCGGCATCGGGGATTCTCTGAGCTTCGTCTATCACAACAAGCTCATATCCTTTAGCATATTCAGAAATTCTGTCGGGATTTCTTGATGAAAAAAGCTCAGCGATCCGGAAATCCTCACCATTGTCCAAGCGGTATTTTAGTTCAGTCTTTGATAAAAAGTTCTTTAAAAGCGTTGTCTTTCCAACCTGTCTTGGACCGAAAATAACCAGAACCTTTCCTTTTTTCAAATAATTATCAAGATTGTCATAAGCTCTCGGTATCATGGCTCCCTCCATAAAAAATACATACCCATACTACCAAATTCCTCAAAATTGTCAAATTTTAGGGAATTCAATTCCGCGTAATTGCAGTATTTTGAGGAATCAGCTTCCGTGTAATTACAAGTTCACTTCACAAATTCCCACGCAGAAAAAATCTTATTAAGAAAGTTTGTCAAGTATAACCGGACAAAAACTATGATTCAAGCAATTTTGTCAAGTATAGCCGGTCTAAACTCACTTTTTTTTGGTTTTTGTCAGATATAAATGGTATTTTTGGCTGAAAAGTCTACAGCAACGAACATATTTCAACGGCAAGCCAGAAAAGTTTTTCATTATGACTTGCTTTTTTATCACAGTATCTGGAATCCCAGTCAGATCCGCTTATATCGTCTCCGGGACCGAGCAATTGTCCGAATTTATAGCCGAAATGCTGTGCAACTGCGGCAAAAGCGGCACATTCCATTTCAACTATCAGGCATCCTTCCTGTTTTCTGAGGGCGATTTTGTCCTTTGTCTCTCTTAAGATTCCATCTGTAGTTCATGTTTTACCAATTCTGTATGATATACCGTGGGATTCAAGAACTGTTTTGCTTTTTTCAATAATTTCTTTATCCAATAAAACTGTTCTTTCCGGAGCGAGATAATGATAAGAGGTTCCTTCATCCCGAACTGCTTCATCAGGAATTATAACTGAGCCTCTGTGAATCTCTCTATCAAGCACACCACCATTTCCGCAAGCCATGAATTTTGTGCAACCA
>JAWOGE010000062.1:0-13995 GCA_046497165.1 bacterium
TTTTTTTTGAAATAATTATTTTAAATCCTCCTGAATGATGCTTGATTTAAAATTTATAGAATTCTCCATAAAAAATACAGAACATAAGATATGTCAGAAATGCTTTTATGTCAATCTAAATTGTCTATGAATATTTCACCGGCTTTTTACATCGAAATCATTCGATTCTGAGTTAGAAAACATGGGAAAGAATTCTGATTCAGAAGAGTTACACAAAATCTGAGGTTCACCCGAAGGTTAATCGGCGATTTTTGTAACTTTTTAAGAACAGAAGGCTTTTTCGTTTTTCAATGAAAGGGTCGGAAGATTCAGGCTTAAGTTGATAATTGATATTTTACTATAAATTCATGTGGGGTTTCTTGTAAATATGCTGCTGTTTTTCATGTGCGAAACTTGTATTTTATAAAAAAAGCCCCTCAAAATGAGGGGCTTTTTTGAATTTTGGCTGGAAAGAAAGGCTTACATCATTCCGCCCATTCCACCCATTCCGCCCATTCCACCCATTCCGCCGGGGGCTCCCATTCCACCGGCCGGAGCACCGGAATTGTCATCATCTTTTTCTTTTTCAACAATGACAGCTTCTGTTGTGAGTAGTACCGAAGCTATGGAACATGCATTTATAAGAGCATTTTTTGTAACTTTTGTAGGATCTATGATACCACTTTTTATCATATCAGTGTATTCTCCCGTGCGGACATCATAACCGTAGTTAATGTTTTCATTCTTGAGGATATCAGCAATAACTATAGAAGCATCATCACCTGCATTTTCAACAATCTGGCGTATGGGAGATTCCAATGCTTTTTTGACAATTTCAACACCCATTTTTTCATCGTCGCCTTCAACTTCAATATTTTCAAGCTGATCCTTACTTTTTAAAAGCACAGTCCCGCCGCCCGGAACAATTCCTTCTTCCACAGCAGCTTTTGTAGCTGAATAAGCATCTTCAACGCGTGCTTTCTTTTCTTTCATTTCCACTTCTGTTGCAGCACCTACATTTATAACAGCCACACCACCTGCGAGTTTTGCAACACGCTCCTGAAGCTTTTCTTTATCATAATCAGATGTTGACTCTTCTATCTCCTTGCGAATCTGGGCAACTCTGTCTTCTATGTCCTCTTTGTTTCCGGCTCCGTCAACAATTGTAGTGTTGTCTTTGTCTATTACAACTCGTTTAGCCTGTCCGAGCATGTCAACTGTCACACTCTCCAATTTGTGTCCGAGATCTTCGGATACATATGTTCCATCTGTCAGGACTGCAATATCCTGAAGCATCGCTTTTCTTCTGTCTCCAAATCCCGGAGCCTTGACAGCGGCACATTTGAGAACACCGCGAAGTTTATTGACAACCAATGTAGCCAATGCTTCTCCCTCTATATCTTCCGCAATGAGAAGAAGAGGTTTCTGTGTTTTTGCAACACTTTCAAGAAGCTGTACAAGATCTTTGAGGTTGCTTATTTTTTTATCAAAAACAAGGATAAAAGGATCATCAAGTTCCACCTGCATATTTTCAGAATCGGTTATGAAATAAGGAGAGAGGTATCCTCTGTCAAACTGCATACCTTCAACAACATCGAGATATGTTTCCATACCTTTTGCTTCTTCAACAGTTATAACACCGTCTGTACCGACTTTTCTCATTGCTTCAGCAATTATATCGCCTATTTCCTGCTCGTTGTTGGCTGATATTGAACCCACACTTGCAATTTCACTGAAGTCATCTTCAATCTTTTTCGTAATGGATTCAAGATGTCCGGATATTTTTGAAACAGCCTTGTCTATGCCGCGTTTAACGCTTATGGGGCTGTAACCTGCAGTTATATATTTATAGCCTTCTCTTATGACAGACTGTGCGATAACTGTTGCCGTGGTAGTCCCGTCTCCGGCCACATCGTTTGTTTTTGAAGCAACTTCTTTAACAAGCTGAGCACCTACATTAAGAATTTTGTCTTCAAGTTCAATCTCTTTTGCAACCGTAACTCCATCCTTGGTAATTTCAGGAGCACCGAAACTTTTTTCAAAAACAACATTGCGACCTTTCGGACCGAGTGTAATTTTAACTGCGTTAGCGAGCTCATCAACTCCCTGAAGTATTTTTGATTTTGCATTCTGACCAAACATTATTTCTTTTGCCATGATTTTCCTCCTTTTTAATTATTTTTACTGTTCAATAATAGCAAGAACATCCTCTTTTCTGAGAATAAGATGTTCTTCTCCACCGACAGTTACATCATTACCGCTGAATTTTGAGAAAAGAATCATATCTCCCTCTTTTACCTCTTCGCGATCTTTGTTAACTTCCGGTCCTACGGCAACCACTTCTGCCTGCATGGGTTTTTCTTTAGCGGAATCGGGAATAATTATTCCACCGCCTGTTTTTTCTTCGAGTTCTCTGCGTTTTACAACAAGTCTTTCACCTAAGGGTCTGAGTTTCATGAAAACCTCCTTATTCTAAGTTCATAATAAAGAAATGAATGAACAAAAATCATCAACGAGTTTATCTATAAGCCCATGTCATTACAAGTCAACCCAACCACTTGCCAAAAAACCATTAGCTACTGTTTTTATTGACAAAACAATCTAAACAATAAATTCAGAGGTAGTGTGCCACAGTTTTGTAAATTGATTTTCACTCCAGCTCGGAAATTTGTAGAAAATATTTTATGAGAGCATTTCTAAACTGTAGTCTGCTTGTGCTTGTAAAATATGCGGATTACACTGTATGCTTATCTTTTAAGTGTCAATATAGTGTCAAGCATCTGGTCTGTACTCTGAATGGATTTTGCATTAGCATCATAAGCTTTCTGCGTTATTATCATGTCGACAAACTCTTCGGCAAGATCCACATTTGACTCTTCAAGAGAATTTCCTTTTATGGTCCCTCTTGTTCCGGTATTCGCTTCTCCCACGAGAGCTTCTCCACTTTTAGAAGTTTCTTTCCACAGATTACCACCCATTTTGTCAAGGCCCTGATCGGCAGTAAAATTGGCAAGTGCCACTTTACCGAGATTGAGCATCTCACCGTTGCTGTAGGCTCCGGTTATCAAACCATCCTCATTTACATTGATGTAACTCAGATTTCCTGTGGCATAACCGTCCTGAGAAGTAAAATGAACCGTGGAGCTTGAAGAATATTGTGTGAGTCCTACCTCATCAATATCTGTACTGCCCGGGGTGCCGAGATCTATGGTTATATCCTGAGCGGCCGCACCTTCAAAAGTTACATTAAAAAGATTGCCGTCCACATCGACAAGATTGCCATCGTCATCAAATTCAATATCACCTGTGGTCAGCACATTGGGTTCCCCGGCAACACCACCCAAATCTCCGTCATCAGCCACAACATTGTACTCCCATTCATTGGGTGCACTTCCCGTTTTGGTGAAATAAACAGTAAGATCGTGTGAATTACCGAGACTGTCATACACAGTGGTGACGGTATGGTAGTTCGAAGTACTCATGGCTGTGTCAAAACTGGTGCCGTCAAAGGGACCGACTGTTGTGTCCGCTTCTGAATTCAGATTTGCGTTCATCTCTATGTTTTCCGTAGCCCGTGGCGGTATCTGTGTATCGGTTATTCTTATATCGCCAAGTCCGCCCACTATTGTTCCGTCGGGATCATCAGCTTCAACACCGTAACCCTGAACACGCAGATTCTGCTGGTTTACAAGAAAACCGTCCTTGTTGAAATGAAACTGACCAGCCCGGCTGTAAAAATCTCCGCTGACACCTTTAACATTGCCGTTGACAATAAAAAAACCACCTCCGTTTATTGCCATATCCGTAGCGTTTGTAGAGTTTGAAAAACTTCCCTGTCCGAACATCTGCTGAACATTCATCATGGCCGTTCCCATACCTACCTGGGAAAGATTGCCCACCCCCATGATTGTCATACTCATCATGTCCTGAAAATTTACTCTGCTCCGTTTAAATCCGACCGTATTGGCGTTGGAAATGTTGTCACTTATGGCACTCATTCCTCTTCCATTGGCCTGAAGACCGGAAACACCTGAATACATTGAATTAAGAATACTCATATCAACCCCCTACATATTATAAAGATTTTTTATTTTAGCTTCGTTGCTTACAATTTTTTCCATGCTTAAAATCTCCTCTCTCGACAAATCAACAGGATCTAAAGAATCAGCCATCTCGGGATTTTCACCATCAACTGAAATAATATCCCCCAGCATTACTCTGATATCCCCTATCATGAGTTCAGGATAACCGTTTTCATAAGTAACTCCTGTGACTTTTCCTTCAATGGCTTTGTCCGAATTTATTTTTTCTCCTTCATTGCCGACTGCAGCAACATCGTAGGAATATTTACCCGATGGAACCAGATTGCCGTCATTATCTCTTCCGTCCCATACAATGCTGTGTTCTCCCGCATCCTGGGGACCGTTTTTTATGGTTCTGACAATATTGCCATCCTCATCTTTTATTGTGACATCCACACTTTTTGCATTTTCTTCAAGGGAATAATACATATCAGCATTTACATCACCTTTCTTTCCCACACTTATCGTACTTCCTACAGCTTTGATATTTTTTCCTATGTAGTTCACTGTCTGGGAGTTTGTACCGGCAGCCTCCATGACAGCAAGATTCTGGACACCCTCATGTATGTTCTGCAACTCTTCGAGAGATGTCAGTTCAGCAAGCTGAGAAATATAATCAGTACTTTCCATTGGAGAAAGGGGATCCTGATGCTGCATCTGGGTTAGAAGCAATTTCATGAAATCATCTTTTTTAAGTGAGTTTTTGTCACGAGTTTCCTCCACAAAATCTCTTCCTATCATTTTTTCTCCGGTTTCTTTTATGTCCATTTCAATCCTCCTTCCCCTTCTTGTTGATTACATTTCTGTCGTTCTGAATTTTCCAGCGCTCCTCTCTTTTTTTACGATTATCCCGTTCTTTCTGTCTCTCGTGTTTTTCACGCTCATCGATGTGAGAGTATTCCAGACCGGAAAAATCGGAGCACATTGAACGAACACCGGTATTTATAGCTCTCTCATGTTTTTCTATGGCTTTTATCGCATCTGAACTCCCCTCCACATTGACAGAAATTGAATTTTCGTTTGAAAAATAACGAACACTTAATATAACTCTTCCCAGTGATTCCGGACGCAAAGCTATTCTGACATCAAAAATTGAATTCTTTGAAGATGTTATGTCAAGTCTGCTTTTTATAACACTGCTGATTTTTTCAGCAAGTTTTTCATCAACATTACTTTCCAACTCCACGACAGGCTTCATGCCTTTAAAGCCGGAATCTCTCATCTCCATTGTGGAAGAAGCTGTTATATCCGGTATTTTTGAAGAAAGAGTATGTTTTCTGGAAACTCCTTCACTCACCCTTTTGTCATTGTCACCTTTTTGGAAATTTGCAAAACGACCGGGCATTTTCATTTCAACATTTTCTTCTGCATTTCCACATTCCCGTGATGAAAAATGTACGGGCAACTTTCTGATATTACCTGCAGCGCGTAAAATTTTTCCCGGATCTTCATTTTTTCCATCGGAAGAAATGAAGGGAGATATCTCACCATAGAAAAGTTCGAAGTTCATTTCATTGTTGTCGTTATTTTCCTGAGAAAAAGATATCCCCGAACCTCCATTTACAATTGAAAACATCTCCTCCTCTGTTATTTCAGCTTCTTCATGGATTTTTTCTGCTCCCTGTTTAACAGAATTGTTTATTTTTCCGGGGAAAAGGACATTAAAAAAAGATACGGCGGCACTGTTGTCGGTTTCTTTGTTGCGTCTAACTCCTGTTGCTCTTTTTCCTTCGCCGGCATCAGCTCCTGATAAATTTTTTAAATTAAGATTAAAATTTCCGTTCATTGTCACTCTCCCTGATTGTTTTCATCTATGATCGAACGCTTACGCTCCATCTCTTTCTGTTTTTCCATCTGAGCCATTATATGAGAGATGTCAGCAGCAACATCAGGATCTGTCTCTTCAAGAACCGCTCCTGAATTTCGCGGCGGAAGCTCAAGAAATATCCGGGCTGCGAGATTTCTGTCTATCCGCTCAACTATTTCAGCAGCATTTTCGGGATCCATCTCCTTGAAACTCTGAACAAGCTGTTCAAACTTTTCTTTTTCCTCTTTTTCAAACTTTCCATATGAATCATTAAAAGTTTCTGTCATTTCGAACATCTTGTTTTTTAACTCATCATACATAGAATCAAGCTTCGAAATCACTTCTTCATCTTTATTTTTCAAAGTCTCTGCCATATCTTCAATTTTTGAAACCATTTTTTCAATGACAACCGCTTCAGAACGAAGTTTCTGCTCCTTTTTTTCCATTTTTCTATGACGATCTCTCACCACACGCAAAAGTTCAATTCTATTCTTTTCAGAAAAACGATTCATGATAGCCTTTATCTCTGATGAAACAGCCTGATCATCGGGATTGGTTTTTTCACGGGAATCGTCTGACTTCTCAGTTAAAATCTCTTTTTTATCCTGTGCTGCAACATAAAGCATAAAAAAGAAAACTATACTGAAAAGAATCAACAGCATGATTTCAGCTTTTTTCATTTCTATCTCCGCTCTGACTTTTCCTGACTTTGTTAACAATATTAAAAATTCTATTCCAGCTTTCTTCAAAAGTAACTTTTTCGTGCATATCCTGTTTCAAAAAAGAATTGAGTTCCTCTATTATTTCAAGACTTTCATCTATTTTTTTGTTGCTGCCTTCAACATAAGCTCCTATATTTATAAGATCTTCCGCTTCACTATAGGTGGCAAACATATCCCGGGCATAGGAAGCGACTTCTTTCTTTTTATCATCCACTATTTCGTTCATGACACGGGAAACACTTCCGAGAACATCCACAGCCGGATAATGATTTTTTGATGAGAGTTCCCGGCTCAGCATTATGTGTCCATCAACAATGCTTCTTACAGCATCACCTACGGGATCGTTGATGTCATCCTGATCAACCAGAACAGTATATATTCCAGTAATGCTGCCTTGACCGCTTGTTTTCCCAGCCCTCTCGAGTAATTTTGGCAACTGATTGAATACGCTGGGTGTATAACCTTTGGTTGTGGGAGGTTCTCCTACAGCAAGACCTATTTCACGCTGAGCCATGGCAAATCTTGTCACAGAATCCATCATAAAAAGTACTTTATGCCCGCAGTCACGAAAATACTCGGCTATGGCAGTGGCGACAAAAGCTCCACGCATTCGCAAAAGCGGGCTCTGATCAGATGTTACCACCACAAGGACAGAATTTTTAAGGCCCTCTTCACCGAGGTTTTTATCTATAAATTCACGAACCTCTCTACCTCTCTCTCCTATGAGAGCTATTACATTTATGTCGGCGTTTGTATTTCTTGCCATCATGGAAAGAAGCACACTTTTTCCCACACCCGAACCTGCAATTATACTCATTCTCTGGCCTTCGCCGCATGAAGTGAAAGTATTAATTGATTTAACACCCATATCAAGAGGCTCCGTTATCAATCTTCGGGAAACAGGATCCGGCGGATCTTTATAAAGATGATTCTTTCCCCCTCCTGTATTCATAGCACCCTTACCATCTATGGGGCGTCCCATGCCGTCAAGAACCCTTCCGAGAAGTTCATCACCCACGGGAACATGGGCTTGAGTTTCCTCTATTTTCACACGACTTCCGGGACGCACTCCTCTTATATCGCCAAGAGGCATAAGCAGAACACTCTCCTCTTTAAAACCCACAACTTCGGCAAAAACCGGAGAAACTTCATGTGAAGCGTAAATACTGCACAAACCTCCGAGAGAAGCATCGGGAAGTCTTGCTTCGACTATAAGCCCCACAACCCGAGTTACTTTGCCGTAAAAATCCCAGGTTTCCATCGCCGACATTTTTGAAAGACAATCTTCCAGCTTGAAATCAACTCTATTCATCATCCACTCCGTCAAGCCAGTTTTTTATATTTTTTATCTGGGTCTCAAAGGAAAAATCCACAACAGCGTCTTTAGCTTCGGCAAATATCGAAAACTTATCACCGTTTCTGTCCTTAATTATTTTAATATTCTCGCGTTCGGTATCTTTAAAAACATTAAAAAGTTGCGGCGAAACTTTTAGAACAATCCTGTCTTCATCAGGAAAAACAGACTTAACATTCCGGATAACTTCAACTGCATGTTCCTCAGCAAATGAATCCCCGGCTATTTTAACAACGGAAGCAATAATGATATCTCTTATTTTTTCCCAGCGTCCTTCAGATTCTTTTTTTATACGCTTCAATTCCTTATTTATATTTTTTCCCATCTCTTCAATGGATTCATCGACACGCTTTTTACTGTCGGCCAGTCCTTTTTTCATTCCATCTTCAACTCCCTGTTTAAAACCCTGGGTTTTTTTATTTTTTCTAAGCTCTTCAATTTTTTCCTTCAATAGCTTTATTTCCATATTTTTCTTCTTAATTACATCTCTGTTCTCTTCAGTCTTTTTTTCAAGTTCAAGAACCTTTTTTTCAGAAACACGACCTCTGCCTCCTCCAAGATCGATATTTTCCACAAACTCGTCAAAGCCTTTCACCTCTGAAAAATCGGGCTTTTCCTTCTCCTTTTTTATGGATTCAAAAAGTTCTTTAACATTTTTTCCAGCTTCTTCCATCGTCTCAGGCGGTTTTTCCACTCCCGAGGTTTTTGTATTCTTTTTCTTTTCAACAGAAACTTCATCATGGGATGCAAGATGAAAAGGCTTTACTTCTTTTTCGCTGTATTTTTCGCTTTTAATTACTCTGCCACTCATTTTCACCTCATATCATCTCTTCCGAACTTGCGGAAAGAACTATCTTGCCCTCTTCTTCAAGACGCATTGCCGTACGAACAATTTCGCTCTGGGCACTTTCAACATCACTGACTTTTACAGGCCCCATGGTTTCCAGATCATCTCTCAACATTTCCGCAGCACGGGAACTGACATTCTGAAAAATCTTTTCCTGAAGTTCGTTGCTGGCACCTTTGAGAGCAAGGACAAGCGTCTCATTCCCGACTTCCTGAAGAACTGCCTGAATACTTCTGTTATCCATATCCAGAAAATCTTCAAAAACGAACATGAGGGATTTTATTTTATCTGCAAGCTCCTCATCTTCCTCCTCAATGGTCGACATCATTTCTGTCATTGAAGTCTTATCCATTTCGTTAAATATTGATGCAAGCTGCTCGGCACCGCCTATTTTACCGGAAATTAAAGCACCTCTGGACTTGACCTCTTTTTGAAGAACATCCTCCATATCCTGAAGTATATCAGGAGAAACCGGAGAAAGTTCAGCCATTTTAAGCAAAACATCAGTTCGAAGCTCTTCCGGCAGAAGAGGAAGCACTTCCGAAGCTTTTTCAGGACTCGGATAGGAAAGTATCAAAGCTATTGTCTGCGGCTGCTCCTTTATCAATATGTTCTTGAGAGTTACCGCATCAACTTTGTTGAGAAAATCCATGGCATGTCTGCTTGAATATATATCATTGAGAAGCACATCAGCTTTTTCATTTCCATGTGCTTTTTCAACAACAGAACGCAGAAAATTCTCAGAATCCATTATGGATCTACCGGCTATCTGTGCTTCCTGGAGAAAGTCACGGATGGCTGTTTCAACCTCCTCCGGCCCTACATCTCCAAGCTCCACTGTTACCTGACCTATTTTTCGAAGATCTCGGTCAGACAGTTTTTTTATGATTTCCGGAGCCACTTCATCTCCCATTACCATAAGCAGGATAGATGCTTTTTCCATGGGTGTGAGTTTTTTTACCATAACAGAATCTCCTTAACCTTCAGATTTCAGCCATTTTTTTATTATTTTATAGGCTATATCCGGATTCTTTCTTGCAAAACTTATGGCCATTATCTGTTCTCTCGACATGGTTATGCCCATTTTCTGTTCAACTTCACGGTTTATCTCATCTATTTCATCTTCCGTCAGACCACCCTTTGCTTCAAACCCGTTTTTTCCACTTTCTCTTTCAAGTTCTCTTTTTCTTTTTTGCGAATCGGAAAGGCCCTCTTCTTCGTCACCTCCCACCATAACACCTTCCGGAGTGGCACGAACCGGAGAGATATCTCTGAGAGTTTTAAAAAGAGGTCGGACAACAAAAAGAAGAATAAGAAGAACCACAAGCCATTCAAAAATATGATATCTGAAAGCATAATCCAGAAGTTCACGATAAAGCGGTGGAGTTGTTATCGCCGGTTTTTCCGCAACAAAAGGTATGCTCTGGACAGAAATCTTGTCTCCCCGCTCTTCGTCAAAACCTATGGCTGTTTTAACCATTTTCTCTATATTAGCCACCCGTTCATCCGACATGGGAATCTCTTTCACCTCTCCGTCATCTCCTGTGGTTTTAACACCTCCGAGTATTACACTGGCACTTATTTTCTCTATCTTTCCGATGTTTTCCACAACATGTTTAATCGTCCTGTTCACTTCATAATTAACGGTAGCTTTTTTCATATCACTACTTTCAACATCCTGCTCATTGACCGCTTCTCCGGCTCTTCCCGGAAGGTTGGCTTCCGCGCCCACTACGCCTCCGGCAGCTCCTTTTGTATTTTCAGTGGATTTTTTCATTGTTGTTTCTGATCTCACTGCCGTCTGCCTCGGATCAAAAAGCTCCTCTTCTCTTCTTGATTTATCAAAATTCATTCGTGTGGACACTGAAACTCTGAGATTCCCCTGCCCTACAACAGGAGTAATTACCCTGAGAATGTTCTCTTCAAAGTTTTTTTCCACTTTTTTCTTAAAATTAAGCTTGTGCTCGGAAACATCTTTCATGGATTCATCTTCAGCGTAAAGCACTTTACCGTTATTGTCCACAATGGATACATTTTCTCTTTTCAATCCTTTAACAGCATGTGATATCATGTGCGTAACAGCCTCGATATTATTTCTGGAAAGATACTTTCCTCTTTTCAATTTAACCATAATGGATGCGGAAGGCTCTTTCTGATCTTCTTTGAACATTGATTCTTCCGGCATAACAATATGAACACGGGCAT
Source organism: bacterium (assembly GCA_046497165.1). Lineage (GTDB taxonomy): Bacteria > UBP6 > UBA1177 > UBA1177 > JAWOGE01 > JAWOGE01. Next base: position 10,997 of record JAWOGE010000062.1, read on the forward strand.
ATTCCACAGGTTCGAGATGTGTGATGGTTCTTGCAAGCTCTCCCTGTATTGCACGAATCATGCTCACATGTTCGGTGAATTGAGTCAAAGTTGTAACATCCTGATTGTCAAATAGCTCATAACCCACAGCATCACCTTCAGGAAGTCCCATTCCGGCCAGTTTAAGGCGAATCTCCATGACCTGAGAAGAAGGCACCAGTATACTGCGACCATCCTGCTCCAGTTTGTAAGGGACTCCGTCTTTTTTAAGAATCTCCACAATTTCCGAGGAGTCGGAACGACTTAATTCGCTCATAAGAAACACATAGTCAACGCTTGAAGAACGAAGAGCAACAGCTGTTATTATACCGAATGAAGCAACAAAAACTGCTATTATAGATAATTTTTGTGTCAGTGTGAGCTGACTGTTGATATTTCGGAATTTTTCCGAAAACTTTTCAAATTGTTCTTTCATTCAATCCTCCAGCCCATCATTTCATTGTGAGAATGCGTTTATAAGAATCGAGAGCTTCGTTTCTGACTTTAACCATCAGTTTCATTGAGATATCCGCCTTTTCCATTGCTATCATAGTTTCGTGAATATTCCTGCTTTTCCCTGTGAGCATATTTTCCACTGCGGAATCTGCTTCCACCTGTTTTTTGTTCACTTTGTTGACCGCATCCACAATATTTCTGGCAAACCCGCCGGGGGCAGCTTCACTCTTTTTCTCAGGTTTGTTAACTGAAAGTTGAGGCATTTCAACATTTATTCCGTTTACATTCATATCTATCTCCATTATGTCACAATGTTGAGGGCTTTTTTGGCCATATCTTTGGCAGCTCTTACAGAGGTTGCATTTGCTTCATATGATTTCGTGGATGTAATCATATTAACCATCTCTTTTACAACTGATATATTTGGATATTCGACATATCCGTTTTCATCAGCATCCGGATGTGATGGTTCATATTTCAATATGGAGTCATCCTCATTTTCAAGTATTTTATCCACAGCCACAGCAGGTGCTTCTTTTGCATCGTTTTTATCAAGCTCCGGAAGCATAACTTCTTTAAAAACAACATCTCGACGACGATAAGGCCCACCGTCTTCAGTTCTCGTGGTTCTTGCATTTGCAATGTTGGAAGAGATAATGTTGAGCCGTTTTCGCTCAGCACTCATTCCCGAAGAGTTAATTTCGATTGCACTGAAAACATCCATTATGAACCTCCTGCCGTAGCGGCATATTTTAATATTCCGAGTTTTTTCCTTGCTGCCATTGCCGAAGCTGAGTACATAATAGAGTTCTCAGCCATACGGGCCATCTCTCTGTCAAGATCCACTCCGTTTTCGTCTATACCGGGAGCCTGTACAATATATTTATCAATTTCACCTGAAGAATCAGCTGAACTATCAGGATCGATCATGTGTTTCTCATTGCTCACTGACATCTCGGTTTTCTTTGTCGAAGAACCTCTTTCGCTTTCGTAAACATCTCTGAGAGCATCGTTGAATTTTATATCTTTAGAACGGTATCCCGGAGTGTTCGCATGTGCCAGATTACTGGCAATAAGATTTTGTCTTTTCAAACGAAAAGAGAGATCTTTTTCAAGTGCTGAAATGTTTGTATCAAATATCTTCATCCCGCCCCCTTTCGTGGACATTCAAACATTATTATGCAAATATCATTCCTGACCAAACTCAACCTTCTCTCCCGATTGTTTTCATTATCTTTTCAACTCTTTTCATCTCTTTTTTAAGTTCAAGAATTTTTTCCGATTTTTTTTCACGAAAATCAAGAACTTTTTGAAGAGAGTTCTTTATCTCAACGGTTTCAGAATGGTCGGCTTTTTCAAGCATTTCACGACCTATTTTCAAATCACCTTTTTCAATGTAATAAACAGCAGAAATTAAGTTGAAAAAAGATTCAGACAGTGCAGGCATTTTATGCCTGACTTTTTCGTAACGATCTGCAAACTCTCCGAATCTGTCCGTAAGAAGAAGAGAAAGCAAATAATATTCCACTCCCTGTGCAAGAAAAGAGAAATTTGTCGGCATTGTTTCAAATTGATCATAAAGAGGAGCTGTATATCTCAGAACTTCGGAATACTTTTCATTATCAAAATATATTTTGCCTATTTTTAAAGATATTATGTATCTGTTTATGCTGTAAGGTTCTCTGGCAAGTGCCTTTTTATAAAGGCCCAACGCTTTTTCACTGTTTTTTTCCAGTTTATGATAGTAATCTCCCGACAACCTGAGAAAAAGCGGATAAACATCTTTGGATTTTCGGACTGAATCTTTATAATACTCCAATGTTAAACGAGCTCTTTCTTTCATCTCCTCTTTTATATAAATATCAAAAAGATTCAGTACGGCCACAGAACGATAAAAATCATCCCGGCTGATATCTGATTCCAGAATATTATTATACATAATCGAAGCGGCAGAAAACATCCCCATCCGACTGAAAGATTTTCCCGCAATCATAAACATTCTTGATTTTCGAGGATGTTTTGATATGCATTCAGGCACCATATTGGCTATATTTACTATATCCTCAAAGTTTCCGTTTTTATAAAGTTTTTCAAAACCATCGTAAAGAAGATTATTAAAAAATTTTACAGACTCAGAAAAAACAACACCGTTACAATATCTTTCAAGAAGTATCCCGGCTAGAGAAAGAGCAGAAACATAGTCTTCACTGTTTTTATGATGTATGGCCAGTTTATATAAAACAACCGCATTTTCAAACTCATCTCTACTGTTTTTCAAGGCATTATAATATATCTTTTTGTCGGTTTCTTCATCCATTACAAGATACCTCAGCTCTTTCACCTGTAACTCTGCCAATCTTCCGCCAGGTGTTCCGGAATATTTTTCAGCTGTTTTTCTGTACAGCATCAAAGCTTCCTGGGCACTGTTTTTCAAAAAATTTATGTCACTTTTTCGCAGAGAAGCCAGACTTTTTACTTTTACATCAGTACGAGAATTTTTTTCCAGAATATTGAAAATTCTTTCC